>JAHEML010000232.1 GCA_024643705.1 Caldilineaceae bacterium
GTTGATCCGGGAGGAGATGGAGAGTGAGGGATCGACGACGGACGACAGACCACCATCGTCTGGGGTACTGCGATTTGGATCACTGATCATTGACCCAAATCGGCACGAAGTGACAAAAGGCGAAACCATCCTGTACCTGAAACCAAAAGAGTTTGAGCTTCTCCATTTTCTGGCCCGGAACAAAGGGATGGCCTTGAGCCGAAACTTGGTTCTGGAACGGGTGTGGGGTTGGGACTTTGACGGGGGCAGCCGCACGGTGGATGTGCATGTGCGCTGGTTGCGGGAGAAGATCGAGGAAGACCCAGCCAACCCGACACGGATCGTCACTGTACGGGGCGTGGGGTACCGTTTTGAAGGGTAGGATAGGTGATGGTGGCCGCCCTGTTTTTCTGCTTACTGGTCAACCGGTGGGGCAGGAGCACGCCAGATTATGATACGATGCATATTGAAGACCCGTTTTATTTTGGGGAATGAATGATGAACAGATATTTCAAACGCTGGAGATTCCTAATTTCGATTGGCCTGCTTCTACTTATTCTGGCTGGATGCAGTGGGGGCGGCATAGCTCAAGCCCAGTCAGGCATAGCTGGGGGCGAACAGCGTGCTATTCAGAACAAAGGCTCCGATACCCTCGTCAACCTTGCTCTGGCTTGGGCAGAAGCTTATCGGGCTGTCGATCCTTCGGTCTCCATTGCGGTTACGGGTGGCGGATCGGGTACAGGTATTGCCTCGCTCATCAATGGCACGGTGGACATTGCCAATGCTTCGCGCCAGATGAAGGAGAAAGAATACGAAGCAGCCAGAGCCAACGGAATCGATCCGGTGGAGTTTACGGTTGCTATCGATGCCCTGGCTATTGTGGTCAATCTGGAAAATCCAGTGAACGAACTTTCCATCGATCAATTGGCCGACATCTACACCGCGCGCATTACGAACTGGAAGGAAGTGGGTGGCAACGATGCGCCGATTGTCCTCCTGTCCCGCGAGACGAATTCGGGAACCCATGTCTATTTTCTGGAAGAGGTTGTGCGCAAAGGCAAGAGTGACAACAAGGATATTTTTGCCCCACAGACGCTTCTAATGCCTTCTTCTGTGGGGATCACCAGCGAAGTGCGTCGCAACCCCAACGCCATCGGCTACGACGGCCTGGGCTACGTAGACACCGCTCACGAAAAGACCATCGCCGTGGCGAGGGATGTAAACTCGCCCTTTGTTCTGCCCACAGTTGCCAGCGGCGCAGATGGCAGCTATCCCATTTCCCGTGGGCTGTATATGTACACAGCGGGCCAACCGACCGACATCATCGAAACCTACTTGGCGTGGATAATGGGGCCGGAAGGCCAGCGCATTGTCGCCAACCTGGGATTCGTACCCCTGCCGGAGAAATGAACGTATGACATCCAAACCATCACTGGCAACGCCCAGCAGAACCGCAGAAGATGCACCGCGTCTGCGCATTGGCGAATGGATTATCGAGAACCTGATCCGGCTGGCCGGGCTGTCAACGATTGTGATTATCGGGTTGATCTTTCTCTTCCTGCTACGCGAGGGAGGGCCAGCCTTTCTAGATATTCCCCTGCGTCAGCTTTTTGGCACGCGCTGGTATCCAATCGAGGGCATTTATGGGCTGGCTCCCCTGCTGGTAGGTTCGTTGCTAGTCACAGTGGGCGCGGTCATCATCGCTGTCCCGCTTGGGCTGATCACTGCCATCTACCTGGGCGAAATTGCACCGCCGTGGCAACGGGAAATTCTTAAACCGCTGATCGAAATGCTGGCGGGTATCCCATCGATCGTGCTGGGCTTTCTGGGGTGGGTAGCCCTGGCCCCGCTGATCCAGAATGCGGGTGCGGCCACTGGCTTGACAGCCTTCACCGGCGCTGTGATTCTGGCTTATATGTCTTTGCCAACCATTATCAGCATCTCGGAAGACGCTCTCTATGCAGTGCCCAAGGAATATCGGGACGGCGCATTGGCGATTGGCGCGACCCAATGGCAGACCATCTGGCGGGTGGTGTTGCCCGCCGCTCGATCTGGCATTGTCATTGCTGTGATGCTGGGGATTGGCCGGGCGATTGGAGAAACAATGGCGGTGATGATGGTGACAGGCAACGCAGCCAACATACCGGCCTTTGGCTCAGGGATGATCTTTGAGCCAGTGCGGACTATGACGGCGACCATCGCAGCAGAAATGGGCGAAGTGGCCCAGGGCAGCCTCCACTACAACACACTTTTCGGGATCGGTATCGTCCTCTTTGTCATCACCTTCGCCATCAACTCTCTCGCTGGGCGGATTGTGGGTACACGCGGGGCACGGCGTTCAGGAGGTAAGCTATGAACCGACAACAGACCAATCGGCTGGCGATTGGGGTGATTACCGGCTTGGCAATTCTGGTGGTGATTCCCATTGCCTTGGTCATTCTATTCGTTTTCTACAACGGTATCGGGACAATCAACTGGGAGTTTATCACTGCCGCGCCCCGCAATGGGATGCGAGAAGGGGGCATTTGGCCCGCGCTGCTGGGGACGATTTTTCTCACCTTTGGCACAGCGATTATCAGCTTCCCTTTGGCAATCGGAGCAGCCATCTATTTGTCGGAATATGCCGCAGACAACCGGATGACCCGGATGGTGCGGCTTGCGATCGTGAACCTGGCGGGCATTCCGTCGATTGTCTACGGCCTTTTTGGGCTGGGTGCATTTGTTCTCTTTATGCAATTTGGCACGTCTATTTTGGCCGGTTCGTTGACTTTGGGCATCCTCACCTTGCCAGTGGTGATTAGCACAGCAGAGGAAGCCATTTCGTCAGTCCCCCAGCAGTTTCGCACAGTCAGCCTGAGTTTGGGTGCCACCCGTTGGCAGACCATCCGCTATCAGGTGCTGCCTCACGCACTGCCGGGCATCCTCACTGGTGTTATTTTGGGGCTTGGACGGGCAGCGGGCGAAACTGCGCCGATTCTCTTTACGGTGGCAGCATTTTATCTGCCCAATTTGCCCCGATCTGTCTTTGATCAGACCATGGCTCTGCCCTATCATCTCTATGTTATCTCCACCCAAGTGCCAGGAATGCCATTGAGTGTTCAATATGGCACAGCGCTTGTGCTACTGCTGATCGTCCTTTCCTTAACGTTGGCCGCCACGTTTGTGCGTACGAGTATGCGGCGACGGCGGGAGTGGTAATAAACGGCAGGAGAGGTAAAGAGGGGTTGAGGATCAACAATCTGTGATACCCTCATCATACCTGCAACTCTGTGTCCTTTGTTTCGTGGAGACCATCGGAGACGCCCATGACGCAAGCAAAAATTTCGATTCAAAATTTATACTATACATACGAAGATGGCATCGAAGCCCTGCGCGACATTAGCGTAGATATTCCGCCCAACGAAATTTTTGTACTCTTTGGCCCAGCCCGCAGCGGCAAATCCACGCTGCTGCGCCTACTCAACCGCTTGTCCGATCTGGACGATGGTCTTGCTCAGGGGGCAGTCTATTTCAACGGTCAGGATGTTTTTACCCGTTCGATGAATGTGAGTGATCTCCGCCGGCGAATCAGTATGGTTTTTGCCATACCTACCCCCCTGCCCGGTTCTATCTACGACAATTTGACCTATGGTTTGAAGATGGCAGGCATCCGCGAAAAAGGCGAGCTGGACCGACGTGTCGAACAGTCGCTGAAGCAGAGTGCACTGTGGGATGAAGTAAAGGATCGCCTGGGATCATCCGCCTTTGCTCTCTCGGGCGGCCAAAAGCAGCGCCTGTGCTTGGCCCGCAGTCTGGCCCTGGAGCCGGATGTGGTAGTGCTGGACAATCCAACATCTGGCCTGGACCCTATTTCCACAGCTACAGTCGAGGAATCTCTTTACTCCCTGAAAGAGCGTTACACGATTATCATGGTTCCCCACAGTGTGCAGCAGGCAGCCCGGGTGGCGGATCGGGCCGGGTTTTTGCTGGATGGCGAGCTGGTAGAAGTTGGCAAAGCGGACAAACTATTTGTACAACCCCAGGATCAACGGACCGAGGACTACATTACGGGGCGGTTTGGTTAATGGAAAACAAAATTGATGTGCGGGATTTTAACTTTTTTTACAGCAGCTTCCACGCCCTCAAAGGGCTGACCATGCCCATCCGCGAGCGGCAGATCACAGCACTCATTGGCCCATCGGGCTGTGGGAAATCGACATTTCTGCGCTCGCTCAACCGGATGAACGACACCATCGCCGGGACGCGCGCGACGGGCGAAGTGTTGCTAGATGGGGAAAACATCTATGCCCCAGATATGGACGTGACCGAACTGCGCCATCGGGTGGGGATGGTTTTTCAGCGCCCCAACCCCTTTCCCCAGAGTATCTTTGACAATGTGGCTTTTGGCCCGCGGGTGTTGGGTATGCCTGCTGGCAAAGGGCTGAATAAGCTTGTTCAGGAGAGCCTGGAAGATGCTGGGCTGTGGACAGAGATCAAACACCGGCTCCGGGATTCTGCCCTTTCGCTCAACCCCGGCCAGCAACAGAGACTTTGCATCGCACGCGCCATCGCAGTGAAGCCGGAAGTGATCCTGATGGACGAGCCATGTTCGGCCCTGGACCCCGTGGCGACATTTCGGGTGGAAGAGTTGATGCGCGTTTTGGCAAAAGAGTATACAATTGTCATTGTCACCCACAATATGCAGCAAGCAGCCCGGGTCTCTGATTCCACAGGTTTCTTTTGGTTGGGAGAATTAGTCGAGTTTGGGCCAACAGACCAACTCTTCGCCATGCCTCAGGAGGAGTTGACCGAATCTTATATTACCGGACGGCGCGGATGACCGTGTTTTGTCTTGCACCAAGTGACCGAACCGAAAGCTAAAATCGATCACAGTAACGTAAAACCGGTGGCGTGGGATGACATGGTTCCCGCCCAGCGGCAGATGCTTATGACGTTGCATCTGTGGTTATGTGTCAATGAATGAAAAGAGGAGTTTTATGTCTACCCGAGAGCGCTTCGAACGAAAACTGAATGAATTGCGCGCCGATATTCTGGCCATGGGCAGTTTGGTTGAGGAAGAACTGCACATGGCACTGGATGCTCTACGCACTCTCGATCCCGCCACCGCTCAGGCAGTCAATGACAAGGATGTGGTGGTCAACCAGACGCGGTTTGCAATCGAGGAAAAATGCTTTGCGCTGATTGTCACCCAGCAGCCCGCAGCCCGTGATCTCCGCGCTATTATTACAGCCATGAATATGATTGTAGACCTGGAACGGATGGGTGATCAGGCCAAAGGCATAGCCAAAGTCGTACGCCATCTCCAGCAATTTCCGCCCCAGGAACGCCCCACTGGGCTGGAAGCAATGGGACGGATTGTCAGCCAAATGCTCAACCAGTCTATGGCGGCCTACGCCCATGATAACGTGGACCTGGCCCGGATTGTCGCTTCCCAGGACGACGAGGTGGACACAATCTATGCACGGGTCTTTTCCGACATCATGCTACGGATGGCACAAGGACAGGAACCAGCACAAATCGAGGCTTCCTACGAAATTCTACGCTCGGCCCGAGAACTGGAACGCTTTGGTGATTTGGCAACGAATGTTGCCGAGCGGGTTATTTATCTAGTCACTGGCTCGATGTCAGAGATCAATCAGGACGGATAATCTACACCTGTTTCGACACGGGTTACAACACAGGTTACAACACAGATACGTTATTTTTCAGGACGTGGGATCATGCATCGATCTCGCGTCTTTTTTATCCTCCATGCGTAACTACCAACCCTTTGCCACGAATTCAACGAATGATTTAGCCAAATTCGTGCAATTCGTGGCGAAAATCCGGTCAGTGGCTTGGTAGTTACCTCCATTCCTTGATCCCTCCGGAAACCAGGCGCAGGCGACCCGACCTCAGTGTCAATCGGTTTGACATAGCAGGCTGACAGATTTAACCTTCTGTTGATCGACTATTAATCTTTATCCTGTAGAATAGCAATGTTGCCTGGCTCTCACCCGTCCCGAAATTTGCCCGATCGATGTCATGGTCTGCTATTCTCACTTTTGGATCGGCCCACAGTACCCTTACGACAAAAGGAAGTATCAATGCAACTGCGTGACCATTTTCACCCCCGACTGATTGCGTCGCGCGCCGATATTCTGGCCATGGGTAGCCGGGCGGCCTGTCTGTTCGCAGGCTCGATGGAAAACATCTATGACTACAATGCGTAGATACTTTTTTTCGGCAAGGGCCTGGCGGCTCATTTTTCTTCGCTGTGGCGTAGCTGTATTGGTGGCCTTTGCTGCCTTCTATTTCTTCGATCTGAAACTGAGTTTTGGGCAGGTTTTTTGGGGTGGTTTGCTCTTTGGGCTAACGGGAGGCGCGCTCTCGGTGGGGGTGACAGCAGGCCACCAGGCTTCACTCCGTCA
>JAHEML010000233.1 GCA_024643705.1 Caldilineaceae bacterium
GTCTCGGTGGGTGTCGGCGTTGACAACCGTGTCTCGGTGGGTGTCGCAGTTGACAACCGTGTCTTAGTGGGTGTCGGCATTGGCAACGTCGGCGTTGGTATGGCTGTTGCCAGATTGGTTGGTCTGGGGGTTGGTGTGGATGTGGGGCTTAGTTCCCAATAAAAGCTACGAGAATTGCTCATTGGGCTGATCAGTCGCCCCTCGCCTCCCTCTGGGCGTTGCACCACAGCCACCGACCATGTGTAGCGGTGATCCCAGGTCATTTCCCGACTATTCAGGTAAGCAGGAACCACAAAACTGCTTTCTTTCACCAAATGCACATCGCGCCAGACGGAATCTACAGCAGGCGAGAAATAGATGCTGACCTGATAGTATTCATCGTCTTGCAAGAAAGGGTCTATGCCAAAGGGGGCGAGAAGCCGTCGGGCCACGCCAAGGCCCCGGCTTTGGGATACGCTGGGCATGGCCGACCATTCAAGCGTGACAGATGATTGGGCGTCAAATATGGCGTTATCCGCGGGGGCCACCAGGCGTGGCGTCTCCCAGCGGCGGGATGTTCGCGACGATCTGGCCGGTGCCGGTGTGGGTGTCGGCACTTCCTGGAGAACCGGTGTGGGTGGTTCAGCCAGAGTCGTCAAGTTGCCAATCGGAATCGCACAGTCTACGAATTGGGGGTTAGCACTGATCCATCCTTGGCTACCATCATCCACTGCCTGCACACGTATCCAGCTACCAGCCGCGGTGCGACCCAGCGGAACCAATATGTCACCCCGGCGCAGTAGGCGAATGGGCGGCGCAAAGGCTGTGTCTGGCCCCCGGCGCAAGTTAAGACCCGCCGCGCTGACGGTGCAGAGTTGATCGGGAATGGCAGGGCGGGGTTCTCCGGCTGTGCCATCTTCTTGGGGCGGGGTCAGACTGATCCCCAAAAAACAGCCATCGGCCAGGGTCAATGCAGCATAGTGATATGGTTCTTCGCCACGCTGGGCCGACGAACGTAGGCTCAGAATCGAGTCGTTGCGCCGCTGGATGATTGATGATGCGTGATCCAGCTTGACAAAGCCTGGGTTCAAGACCTCCAAACTATCGGCTTCGGCCACGTCAGCCACGGTTATGTCCACCGCCCGGACACGACCGTCCACCCCCCGAAAATCGAAGATCAACCTGCCATTGGTCATGGCAATGTCGGGGATGTTGTCCTGATTGCAGTCTGCTTGGGTGTAGGTGGCTGGCCCAGCGGCTCCGTCTGCTTCCAGGGTGATCGAGATGTCGCCCAGGGCTAATGTGGCCCCCGGCCCAACATCGCCTGTCATCGTGGCAGTATCCAGCAGGGTGTCGGCAGGCTTCCACAGCACGTCTCCCATTTCGCCCTGAACAATGCCGATCCGTAGGGCATCCAGCCATGCGCCCACCTTGGCTGGGTCCAGGGAGATCGCCTGGGAGGGCGGGCCAATGGGTGCGATCCAATACGCTGTGCCGCTTGGGGCTGTGCGGGTGACATCTGCCGCAGTCACGGTGAGATCATCGTCCCCCGCTTCGATGGCCCAAAGCCATTCCAATGGGGTGTTTTGCTCGCGAACCAGCAAAAAGCGTGTGCCTGTTGCTGTGATGGTGGCAAAGTCCGATTCTATTTCCAGGCGACGAACCGTGCCCTGGGGGGATGGAGCCAGTTCATTGGCAAAGGTTCCCCCACTTTGGCGAAAAGCAACCAGCGGCGATTGCTCGTCCAACGAAAGTTCGCGCACTTGCACATCTCCCTGGCGCAGGATTTCCACCGTGGCAAGATCGGAAAAGCGCAGAATGGCGCGACCGCCTTCGTCTACCCGCAAACTGTCGCCCACCCACAGCCGGATTGGCTGTCCGGGGGTCAGGGTGCTTTCCTGGCCGCCCACCTGGGCAAAGACGTTCGCCCGCCGGGCGTTGGCCTCGACAAATAGCTGGTTGTCGTTCTGCTGGCCCACCCTGCCACACGCCACAACGATGAGTGTGCAGCAGCAAATGATGGTCAAAGATTTTGCATTCATGAATCACGCTTTGTCTTTTTTAGGTAAAACCGAGTACATCGTAAAGCACGGTTTATGGAATTTCGTAGGTGCTGCTTGTAGCAGCACAAGCATAAATCGCCCACTCCGTAAACGAGAATCGAGAGCATTTCTGGTAGTTGTGCGGTTGAAAACCGCACCTACAAAAATTTATTCAAAAATTTATTTTTGTAATCACGTGTGCAGCCCCAGCCTATTCGACTGGCACTGGCCTGAATAAATACCTCAACTTTTCGTTGAGATTCTGTCCCCAGAAAAAGCCTGCACCCGCTACCACCCCCATGATGAATAACCACCAAAAGACGGCATTGTAAGTCAGGCCAAGGGAACTGAGCAGGATGAAAGCCACCACACCGGCGACCGGCGAAAGCACAAGTCGCCAAAGGCGGGGTACTGGGGCTGTGGAGCCAGCCGCGAGCAATACGCCCAGTAGCAGGCCAGCTGCCAGGGTGTGCCAAATACGCACGTCGCCGGGCATGACAATGGCAAAAATCATCCAACCCAAACACATGGCTATCCCTCCTGCACCTATCTGCACCAACCACAGACGTCGCTCACTGATCGCGTCGGCGAGATAACGGGTTACGGCCCCGGCAAATGCTGTGCCACCCCCGGCCAGCCCGCCAATCAACCCCATAATGGGGATGCCTGCACTCATGCCAAACAGAATCGAATCCAACCGTTGCAGCAGCAGGGGCAAGGTAAAGCCATCGGCAATGAAGATGTTCAGCCCCAGAAAGAGACCCATGCCCAAGCCCAGCCCCCAAAACCCTCCCTGTGCGCCCCGCAGACTTGCCAGCAAAATGGCTTCGGCGTTGCGGCTCCAGCGGGCTAACCAGACCTGACGCCGGATGGTGGTGCGGCGTTCCGGCGGCAGCAGAGCATGGCTGGCCGGAGCCAGATCGCGCAGAACAACCAGTGCTTTGTGGGCATTGGTCTCGCTGTCTGTCTGGTCGAGAGCCGCAACCAATCTGGTCACCCCGGTCTTTGATTGCTCTGGCCCTGCGGTTTCCACATGGGCCGCCAATGCGGTGATGGCCGCGCTCCGCACCCGCTGCTCCGAGTCCAATAGCGCCCGTTGTGCCAACTGTTTCCCATTTTCTGCGCTGGGAAAGTGGGCCAGCGCCCTGGCCGCCGACTCCCGTGCCCGTTCGTCCGGGTGATCCAGCAAACCCAGCAGGATTGTTTGCCTCTCTGGGTCGGGGATGGTTGTCTGCCATTCGGCCACAGCTTCGTTGTAGGTGATGGCCGATGCATAGAGCAAAGCGGCTTCGATTGGTGTCACCTGCAATTGACTTTGGCGTTGGGCTGCCAGCCGCAGATCATCCGCAGGCAGCAGCCGTGCTCGCTTTGTCCATTCGGGCGCAGCCTGGCGCAAAATTTCCCGGACTTTTTGGGTCGCCCAGAATTCGTCGCCAAGCCAGGAGACCACCCGTGGAATCAGCGAGTCGTGGCTCAATTCATACTCACCGCCATCTGTCTGCCCATCTGTCCCCGACGGGGTAGCACCGGGCCGACTGATACGCCGCACCAACGAGCGCTCCACCAGCGCGCTCAAAATTGCCAGGGCCTGGGCGGGGGATGTGTCTCCGAACCGGGCCAGATCGGCCAGCGCCAACCGTTGTTTGATGCCGCTGCTGCTCACCAGCGCACCGAGCAGGGTGCGGGCCAGGGGCTGTTGGGACAGGTCTAGGGATTGAATGGTATCGGTCAGGTAGTCGCCCAGGAGGGTGGTGGTGTTGCCCAAAGATTCGAAAAGGGCCAGGGTGATGGTTTGGGGTGGGTCTGGGTTGCGGGTGATGGTCTCTCGGTAGAGCCGCTCGCAGTTGATCTGCAATTGGGGCGGGCCGATAGCACCGGTGTCGGGATCGCTCAGATCGGCCAGCAGCCGCTGCACCAGGGCTGGCTCCCATTTGATGCCATAGAGCAATGCCGGGTTTTCGATGGCTTCGCGGGCAGTTTCTCCCCGCAGCCATTCCAGGCGATAGCGCACGTTGAATACGTTAGGCAAGATCGCTTCCAGGGGTTGCAGACGACCCAGGGCATCCTCGCGGATGGCGATGACAAAACGGATGTCCAGGCTGCGATCGGCCAAAAAATCCTGCAAGCGCACAAGCACGGCGGCTCGTTCTTCGTCGTTGTAGACCAGGAAGAACTGTTCGGCCTGATCGATCACCAGAACGATGGGTCCGTCCAGCAATCGTTGCAGGGAGCGCACTGTTGCTTTGAGATCACCGCTTGGCTCGGCTGCCATACCTGCCTGTTGAGCCGTCGCCGCCAGGCTCTTTTGTAGATTCGTCACCAGCGGGCTGCCCTGTTCCGGCAGGGCTACGGCCAGCAGACCACGCTTGTCGACGATGGATTTGCCCAGCCCGGCATGGAGCAGGCTGCTCTTGCCCACACCGCTTTCGCCATACAGAATCGTCAATCGGTTTGCCAATACCCGGTTGGTGAGTTGCAGGGTTTCTTGGTTGCGTCCGGCAAAAATGGACGAATCTTGCTCGGTATAGGGCTGTAGTCCTTTGTAGGGCTGGGGGGGCAGTGGGAGCGACTGTGGGGCAGGGCTAGCTACATTTGCTTGGATGGGGTTCAAGGCTATAGCTGCCTGGGCTTGCTTGACAGTTTGGGCCAGTTCTTCCAAGAAAGGCATGGTGTCGCGCAGGACGACTTCAACATTCTGGTTCTTCCAATAGCGCTGTCCCACTTCGTCCATGCCTTCTGTTGCCGGTGGCACAATGGCATAGGCTGTGCGCCGGTAGATACTCAGGTTGCGGGTTACCTGATTGAAGAGCCGTTTGAAATGGGTGCTGTTGAGATCGTAGCCCAGAAAGATTAGAGTTTTGGTAGCGAAAAAGGAGCGGACGATGTCGCTAAGGGTGGGCAAATTGTTGATGAACGCGTCCACATCGTCTTCGGTGATGACAAGGCTGTCAGGCTGGTTGATGTCACCCTGAATTTTGATCAGGGTGACTTTGGATTCGTCGAAGAAGGGCGCGTCTGTGTCGCGCACAATCAACACATAGGGTTTGTCAAACTGGGTGAGCGCGCCCTCCAGCACCTGATCAAAACGGGTTGTGATCAATTTTGTGGTGGGCAATACAGCGTCGGCCACAAGCTGGTGAAGGGGGTTTGGCCCGGTTTGCAATTGGGCCAGCTTTTCGCGCAGGGCCAGGATCAGGGCAGCTCTGCCTTGCAATACTTCATAATCACGGGCCACCGCGGGCAAGGAGCGATCCGCCCGTTTGTAATTGATGCGCTCGGCCAGGGCATCGGCAATTTGTTGTATCGTGGACAGACCAGGGTCACCGTCTCCTAATTGGGAGCCGATGAAGAGGATCGCATTGTCTTTGAGGATGAGGTCGGCCAGTTCGGCGGTCAGTGATGGCATACGCGCTGGTGTTGGAATGGGCTTGGAAAGGATTTGGAATGGATAACCACACGGTGGAAGCAGGTTGAAGCAGTGTTATGAATTGCTGACAGTATATGTCAAAATTGGTGAGGGAGTCAACGAAATGAAAATGAATACAGGAGGAGCCAGCCCATGAGGATCGTCGAATCCGAGCACATCTTTGCCACAGAACGCCCCTTTCTTGCCTGTCATGCCTCGTCTTTGATCGAAAGGAACGATAGCAGTTTTTTGGTTGTCTGGTTTGGCGGCACGCGGGAAAGCGCCGCTGACGTGGCTATCTGGTCGGCCATTGGCTGGCCGGGAACTGGGCGGCCAGATAGTTGGTCTGCGCCCCGGTTGGTGGCAAAGGTCGAGCAGAGCGCACACTGGAACCCCGTACTCTTCCGGGCCGAGGACGAAGCTGGGGCTGGGCGGGTTCATCTTTGGTTCAAAGTCGGGCCGCGTATTCCCACCTGGCGCACCTACACCGCAATCTCCGCCGACGACGGCGACACGTGGACAGCGCCTGTTCCCTTAGTTGTCGGCGACGCGGGCGGGCGCGGCCCTGTGAAAAACAAGCCGATTCGGCTCTCCGACGGCACTTGGCTGGCGGGCGCTTCGTTGGAAACGGCTACCCACTGGGATGCGTTTGTTGATCGCAGCGAGGATAGCGGGGCCACCTGGCAGGCCACACCGTTGATTCATCTGGATCGGAGCTTGTTTGGGGGTAAAGGGGTTATCCAACCGACCCTGTGGGAATCGGCGGCGGGGCAGGTTCACATGCTTTTACGCAGCACCTGCGGGCGGGTATGCCGCAGCGATTCGACGGATGGCGGGCGCACGTGGAGCGCCATCAAGCCAACCAATCTGCCCAACAACAACAGTGGGCTGGATGTGACACGGCTGGAGGATGGCAGGCTGGCGCTGATTTGCAACCCTGTGGCGGG
>JAHEML010000234.1 GCA_024643705.1 Caldilineaceae bacterium
CCTAATGTCAAGACCACGAACCCCAAAAAATAAGATGCATTGGCAATAGCAACCCAGCCAACAGCCAGAACAGAAAATCAACCCCCAGCCATAGACTCGTTTCGTTTGGCCCAAGCAACACGCCAACGTGTAACAATCACCCATTTGCGCATCACGAGCAGCGGGGTGGATGCCCCCGTTGTGGATGCCGCCGCACCAGGGATGGAACAGCTCTACGCAGATGTCTTCCTTTCACTGGGCCTCTCCCCAATCCACGGGGCGGGCGCGCCGGATGGTCGATTAGCGATCTCTGTGCATGAGGCACAACAAATACAGTGGGACACGGCCCGCGATCAGGTTACCTTACCACCCCTAGGGCAAATCGAGACCGAACATGGCTGGTCACAGGAAGACATGCTGCGCCAAAGTTGGGCGATTGCGCTGGTGGGGCAAGCCACACTAGAGGCAGCCGAGACATACGAAGTTCCCGATGGTTGGCAGCCCCTTCTGGGCGGGCTGCGTCTTTGGCTCTTGTGGGAAACCGGCGGCCCTTTGGCCGACAGTCGGGATGCTATTGCCGCCTGGCACTTTGCCAATTCACAGCACTATGTCAATGCGCAGCGCGGCTGGTTGGCAGAGGTGGACCAGATTTGCGCAACCTACGCCCTCTGGCAACAATCCCCGCTACACTATGGCATTCCCCTGGCTTGTGGCCCCGCAGACAACGCGGCCATCCCTCGCCAATCGCCAACTGAAAGGCTGGCCGATCTTCATTTGCCCGAAGCAACCTGGTATGCGGAGGATGAGCCGAACAGTACCCTGCTGGCTACCCCAAGCCGTGCCCGCGGGATTGCCCTGGCCCTTCTCCTCGACTATGCCGTGGAATTCTACGGACGGGATAGCCTGCCCGAATTATTGAAGGCGCTGAAAATCCACACATCCTGGGAGACATTGATCCCCGCTGTCTACGCCGTTTCTGCGGCCAAGTTTGAGTCGGATTGGACAGCATATCTCGCAAATATCATACAGCGCTGATCATATTCTGCGCGACGATTACCCCACAAAATCCCCCAAAGACCGGTACGGCCCGATGGCTGTGCCGGTCTTCTGATTGGCCCACCCCCGCCCATTCTTTCATTTTCCTGAATACCCAAATCAATTTCCATTTATCCCAAAAATAACCCAAATCCAGGGTTGCATTTTTGAAGGAACTATGGGACAATGTGGGGGAAAGTGGGACACCAACCCTATTTGCAGGCAATTTTCCCTATGTAAGTGGGAGATGCAGAACGCATGTTCTACTCCTCTAAGGGAATTGCCGGTCAATAAAACCAGATTGTTGCCCGCTTGCGCTGCTTATTTTTATCGTCCATCAATCCAATCCCATCTCGGGTAAAGAGGCTCCGTGTTTCTCGGAGAATACAGCCACAACCTAGACAGCAAAGGGCGTTTGACAATCCCTGCCAAATACCGGGAGCAGTTGGAACCGGGCATGGTGGTGACGCGTAACCCAGCGGGTGGTTGTCTGTTGCTCATGCCCCTGGACGAATGGGAGCGTGTGTCGTCCAGGGTCAGCGCCCTGCCGCTGACTGATCAGCGCTCGGCCCTGCTGCGGCGGGCACTCTTTAGCGCCGCCGAAGACTTGACCCAGGACAAACAGGGACGCATTTTGGTCAGCCAGCGTTTGAGGGATTTTGCCCACATTGAGGCCGAAGTGGTTGTGGCCGGGATGAACACCCACATCGAGCTGTGGACACCCCAACTCTGGCAGGAGCAGGTATTGGCCCCGTTGGAAAGCGACGAGTTGGACGCGGACATTTTCGAGGCTTTGGGGGTCTAGGTGCCGCCCACGCCGCCCGACCCCAAAGACGCAGCACATATTCCTGTGTTGCTGGCAGAATGCCTGGAGGGGTTGGCTGTGCGCCCCGGTGGACGGTACATCGACGGAACCCTGGGAGGCGGCGGCCACACAGAAGCCATTTTGCACCACTCGGCGCCGAATGGGCAAGTGCTAGGTCTGGACGCTGATCCCGCGGCTATCCGTCGAGTGACCGAACGGCTGGGGCAAGCGATTACCCAGCGTCGCCTCGTTCTCGTCCACACGGCGTTTGAGCGCATGGCGAGTGTGGCAGCAGAGCAAGCCTTTGCACCAGTCGATGGCATTTTGCTCGATCTGGGATTGAGCAGCTTTCAGCTAGAAACACCGGAACGGGGATTCGCCTTTGCCCACGATGGCCCGCTGGATATGCGCTTCGACCCCACCCAGGGCGAAAGCGCAGCCGATCTGCTCAACCGGCGCAGCGCAGACGAGATCGCCAATCTGATTTATGAGTATGGCGAAGAGCGAATGAGCAGGCGCATTGCCCGGGTGATCGTGGACAACCGGCCCATTGCCACCACCGGTCAGTTGGCCGCCCTGGTGGAGAAGGCAGTGGGCGGGCGCAAAGGTCAGCGCATCCATCCGGCCACCCGCACATTTCAGGCTCTGCGCATCGCCGTTAACGATGAGTTGGGCCAACTGGAGCGGGTTTTGGAGCAAGCACTCTCTTTGTTGGCCCCCGGCGGACGATTGGCGATCATCAGTTTTCATAGTTTGGAAGACCGCATTGTGAAACTGTGGATGCGGGAGCAGAGCCGAGACTACGTGCCCGACCCGACCAATATCTACGGCGGGCGCACCCAGAAACCAAGCGTGACTGTGCTGACCAAACGCCCTTTGGTTGCCAGCGACGAAGAAATGGCCCGCAATCCACGCAGCCGCTCGGCAAAATTACGCATTGCCGAAAAATGTTGAGCAGTTCCAAGAAAATTTCTTGAAACCGAATACAGGACGACTACGCACGATTCCGGCGAAAAATTAAATAACTACCAACCCTTTGCCACGAAGACAACGAATTTTCACGAATGATTTAGCTAAAATTCGTGGGTATTCGTGCAATTCGTGGCGAAAATCCGGTCAGTGCCTTGGTAGTTACACAATTCATACTATTTGTGGAAAACGGAATCACAAAGACCAACCAGCCTGCAAAAAACGACGAACACCTCAAGCAAAATTTATCTGCCACAACTTGTTTTTTCGATAATTCCCAGCATAGGAAATCGTAGATGTTCCAGAACAGCGCACTGCCATCTGTCTCTGTCGACATAACCCGCAACATCGCTGGCTCGCTCCCCCGCTTTCGCACTTGGCAGGGACTGACCCGGTTGAGTTCGCTTATCCCCTTGCCCCGCACCTTCCGGGAATATCTGGCCTGGCTGCTGATCCTTGTGGGCATGACAGCCCTGGCGCTAATCCAAGTGTGGGCCACGTTGCAGATCCGCCAAACCGAGTTGGAGGTGCAAACCCTGCGCAACCAGTATGTGTTGATCGAGCAGGAGAACGCACAACTGCTGTGGGAGATCAGCCAGTACACCACCCTGGAGCGGGTTGAAGTGGAGGCGAGGGTTGCGGGATTTGTGCCAGCACTGAACCGACGCTATGTCCCCGGAGAAAGCGTATCCACCGGCGGCTCGACCTTCCTGATAAACACGCCCACCAAAATGAGCGACACAGACGCTTCTACTTGGTCGGTGGACTGGAAAGCCGACGCCACCCAAATGGGTGAGCAATTCGCTGGCGTGTGGGATACATGGACAACCGGCCTGGCAAGTAGCTGGGAACAGATTCGCCAAAGCACCAGCCGGCTGGGAAACATGGCCCAGGAACAGTGGGCGCGGATCGACCTGTCTCGACTCATTTGGACCAGAACCTCAGCCGAATAGGAAGCGGACAATGGCTGTTATTGACAATTTGCACCAGAAATCGGCAGCAGGCGGCCAAGCTCCGGCGGGGTCGTCTACGGGCCAACCAAATATCGACACCCAGCAGAGCAACATGGTGGAAGGTTCTTGGCGGCTCCAAATAATCATTGCGCTGGTTGTGTTGCTGGCTGGCCTGCTTGTGCTGCGGCTGCTCAGTATGCAGCTCATCACCTGGAGCGAATACAGTGCGGCCAGCGCCGTCGATACCCGTTTCACCGTAGACGACACGACCCCCTGGGGCGTCATCGTTGATCGGGATGGGGTGCTGCTGGCCGGGGATCGCTTTACCTACCGCATAACAGCCACACCCAAGCACATCCCCCGGGAGGACTGGGAATCGCTTTCGCAGCGGCTGGCCCAAGTGGCTGGCATCCCAGCCGATCAAGTTTGGAACCGGCTGGCCGCCAACCCGGACGGCGCGTATGTAGTTCTGGCTTCGGATATCCCATTTGAATTGGGGCGGGCACTGCTGGCCGCGAAGAAGTTGGATGAAGACAATGCGGATGAAAATCAGGATTTGAGCTTGTTGCCTCTGGGCAATGTCTTTGCCTCAGCCCAACCCCGGCGCTTTTATCCACAAGCGGGGCTAGCCAGCCAGGTGTTGGGTTTTTTGAACGCCGAGCGGAAACCTGTATTGGGTTTGGAACGTTATTACAGCAGTTTTCTGCCCAGCAGCGGCGTGGGGTTGCCCAAAGGCACGCTTTCGCCCCGCACCCTGCTCACAGAACAGCAGCGCAAGTTCTTGCCCACGGGGAGCGAAAAAGGGCTGGTGCTGACGATTGATCGCACAGTGCAGTGGATCATCGAAGAAGAGTTGCGGGACGGCGTGGAGTTTTATGGGGCCGAATCTGGCTCGGTGATCGTGATGAACCCCAAAACGGGTGCGATTCTGGGTATGGCAAATTACCCCTCCTTCGATGCGAATTATTACGAATCGGGAGACCCAGACAGCTTTACCAACGCCA
Source organism: Caldilineaceae bacterium (assembly GCA_024643705.1). GTDB lineage: Bacteria > Chloroflexota > Anaerolineae > Caldilineales > Caldilineaceae > JACQGT01. The sequence continues at coordinate 4,746 of JAHEML010000234.1, forward strand.
CCGTCAGCGCCCAGTACGAGCCTGGATCGATCTTCAAGGTCATCACCTTTTCGTCGGCAGTGGACGCTGGCTTGGTGGAATCCGGCACGATTTTTACCGACACCGGCACAATCGTCATCGGCGAGCGCACCATCCAGAACAGTGGTCGCAACGCGATGGGGCAGTTGGCCGTGGCCGATGCATTGGCTCAATCCAACAATGTGGTAACGGTGCAAATCGCCGAGGCATTGGGCACAGAGAAATTTTATGAATACGTGGCCCGTTTTGGCTTTGGGGCCGACACCAATATCGATCTGGCCGGTGAAGTCGCTGGGCTGGTGAAGAAACCCGGCGGCACAACCTGGAGCCTTTCGGACCTGGGCACAAATAGTTTTGGGCAAGGTCTTGCCGTCACGCCCATCCAGATGATCAGCGCGGTGGCGGCCATTGCCAACGAGGGCAAACGGATGCGCCCCTATGTTGTCGAAGCCAGAGTGGATGGAGATTCGGTACTCTTTACCCAGCCGACCATGGCCCAGCAGGTGATCAGCCCGGAGGCCGCCGAAGAGATGAAACAGATGATGATGCATGTGATCGAGACCGGCAATCAGGCGGCACGGGTTCCCGGTTATCTGGCCGGGGGCAAAAGCGGCACGGCAGACATTGCCACCGCCGAGGGCTATGTGCTGGATCGAACCATCGCCAGCTTTGTCGGTTTTGCCCCCCTGGATGACCCTCAATTCGTGATCCTGGTCAAACTGGACAAGCCAGACCCCAAAATCTCACGGTGGGCGTCTAACTCGGCAGGGCCGACCTTCAGCCGTATCAGCAAACGGCTTCTCGACCATTTGAATGTCCCGCCGGACGATGTACGCCTGGCCCAGAACCAGTAAGAATCTGTTGAGCAGGACGGGCCAAACGGCTCCAAACTTTTTGTCGCAGTCCACGCCCCCGGACAATACTTCATGGCCGAACGACCCGCAGTCGAGACAGTCGTCACCCACCACACCATCTGGCAAGCCCTGACGGGCACTGTGCCCCCCCTGGCGTTGCCCCCCCTGCCCGTTACCCCCGCTTTGCTAGACAGCCGAGATGCGACACCAGGCGCGCTTTTTGTGGCCTTTGCCGGTGAAGCAACCGACGGTCACCGCTACACCGGGCAAGCCATGGCCAATGGGGCCGCTGTTGTCATCTGCGAGGAACGAGGGCTGGACTATCTGGGCGAGCAGAGTGCTCAAGTCATCCGCTGCGGGCTGGGGGATTCATCCAGCGATCTGCCTCTGCAAGACATTGTTGCCACTCTGCCCCTGGTCTATGTGGTCGAGAGCAGCCTGGAAGCGCTTCAACGTTTGGGGGCTTTTCAGCGGCTGCACCGGACCAGTAAAGAACTACGAGTGGTGGGCATTACAGGCAGCGTAGGCAAAACCAGCACCAAAGAGTTGACAGCCGCGGTGTTGACCCAACGATACAAAACCCACAAAACCCCCGGCAACTTGAACAGCGAGCAGGGCCTGCCCATGGCCTTGCTGGGCCTGGATAGTGCCCAAGAATACACGGTGTTGGAGATGGGCATGTATGCCTTGGGCGAGATTAGCCGGTTGTGCCAATTGGCACGGCCCAGCATCGGGGTAGTGACAAATGTC
>JAHEML010000002.1:0-9381 GCA_024643705.1 Caldilineaceae bacterium
TTTCATCGCCCAGTTGAGCCGAAACACTCCAGCCGATCAACAAGTTCGGCTCCCGGTGTATCATGCGGGCCGCCAATGGCAACGCATTGTCATACGAACCAGCCCGCCATAACGACTCGAGCAAACCCGACTGCAAATCAGCGCGTTGGGGGGATTCCTGCAACAGTGCTGCATAGAGTTTCACAGCCCGGGGCCAGCGTCTATCCAGGCGGCAGAGAGTGGCGAGGGCTGTCTCGTTCAGCCGTAGAGGCTCCGCTTTGCCTGGGGTTGTGCGTACCATGCCCGCGCGGATGTATTGGTTGTACGGTGCATTCTCAAAGGCCCGTTGCCAATAGTGTCTGGCTTCGGTCAGGTTACCACGTTGTTCCGCTGCATTTGCCAACACCCCCCAGGCCAGTTCGTTGCACGGGTCCGCCCGGAGCAGGCGCAACGCCCAATCCTGGCCTTCGTCCCAGCGACGGAGCAGCCAAGTGGCCTGCAGCAAACGAAAGTAGGAGGGCAGGTGGCGAGGAAAATTCTTCAGAACAGTGCGAACCAGGGGGATGGCTTCGTGGGCTTGTCGGCTCTGGATCAGATCATCGATAGCCTGATTCCACGCGGCCAGAGAAACCTGGGTTGGTCGGGGCAGGTGCGACTGAACGGTCATGGGTGATGCGGGGCCTTTTGTAAAAGTTCGATCATCACGCCGTTGGCGGCTTTGGGGTGGACAAAAGCCACCAGTCCGTGTACACCCTGGCGAGGTGTCTCATCGATCAGGCGTACACCCTCTTCTTTCAATTGGGCCAGGGCTGCGGCGATGTCGTCCACCGCGAAGCAGATGTGGTGGGTCCCTTCGCCCCGGCTGGCAAGAAACCGGGCTGTGCCGCTGGTGGGATCGGTGGGGGCCAGGAATTCGATTGTGCCATTGCTCGCATCCAAAAAGGCGACTTCCACCCCATGTTCGGGCACGGCTTTGCGTTCCAACAGGGCAAAGCCCAGGGTGTCGCGCCAGGTTGCCAGCGCCTCGTCGATACTGTTGACGACAACGCCGATGTGATCGATTTTTGTAAACATTTACCCGCTCCTCTCCTGGTCGGGATAAATTCGCCAGCCCAACGCTGTGGGGTCTGCGTCGGAGATCGCGTCCAGAGGCATCTTGAGAAATTTACCCATGGCTGCTACCGCCACCCGGCCATCGGGCAGATAGACTTCGCCGCTGCCTTCAAAGAGCCGCCGGTTCTCTTTGGTGATGCGCCCGCGTGCTGTCAGTTCGGCATCCAACGGCACGGGCAGCAGAAAACGCATGTCCAGATTGGCAGTCACGCCCCATGTTTCCACCTGCTCGCCCGCGCCGTAGTTGATGGCCCGGCCCAGGGTCTCGTCCAGAATGCCGGTGAGCACGCCGCCGTGCATCCGCCCTGGATAGCCCTGGTGGATGGGCTGGCCGCTGAAACGAGCCAGAATCTCTGGGCTGCCGTCGTCGGCGTGGGTTTCGTAGAAACGCACCTGCACCCCCGCGACATTTTTTACGCCGCAGATGAAGCAGAAATGGCTGTTGGGTTGTTTGTTCACGGAAGCAATTCCCTTTGTGTAACACAAGCTGCCAGCTTGTGTTACTGGTTTACACCCAATTTCCCGGCTCGTATTCCCCAAAGACATCCCGCAGCGCGTCGCAGATTTCGCCCAGAGTGGCTTCGGCTTCCACCGCCTCCACAAAAAGGGGCATCAGCGCCGCGTCTGGTTGGGCCGCTGCCTGGCGGATGCGGGCGAGAATGGCCTGCACTGCGCCGTTGTCCCGTGCGGCACGCAGGAGGGTCAGCGCTTCCACCTGTGCGCTCTGCACCCGCTCGTCCACCCGCAGAAGATCGGCTACGGCTGTTTCGTCGCTTTGGAAACGGTTGACCCCCACCACCACCTGCTCCCCAGCTTCGATGGCGCGCTGGGCCTGGTAGGCGGCATCTTGAATTTCCCGCTGGACAAAGCCCTCTTCCACCGCCCGCAGCGCGCCGCCCAGCGCGTCCATGCGGTCGATGTACGTCTGGGCCTGGCGCTCGATCTCGTCGGTCAGCCATTCAACATAGTAGCTGCCACCCAGTGGGTCCACCACGTCGCCCACACCATTTTCATAGGCCAAAATCTGCTGGGTGCGCAGGGCGATCTCCACGGCTTTTTCCGTGGGCAGGGCCAGGGCTTCGTCGCGGGAATTGGTATGCAGGCTCTGGGTGCCGCCCAGCACAGCCGAGAGAGCCTGTGTTGTCACCCGCACAATGTTGTTGTCGGGCTGTTGCGCTGTCAGGGTGCTGCCGCCGGTTTGGGTGTGAAAGCGCAGCCGCCAGCTTTCCGGCTTCTGTGCGCCAAAACGCTCGCGCATGATCTTGGCCCACAGGCGGCGGGCCGCCCGAAATTTGGCTATTTCTTCCAAAAAATTGTTGTGGGCATTGAAGAAGAAGCTGAGTTGATCGGCGAAACGGTCTACATCCAGCCCGGCATCGATGGCCTGTTGCACGTATTCGATGGCGTTGGCAAGGGTAAAGGCAACCTCTTGCACGGCTGTGCTGCCTGCCTCGCGGATGTGATAGCCGCTGATGGAGATGGTGTTCCACCGGGGTACGTGGGCCGCGCAAAAGCGGAACATGTCGGTGATGAGCCGCATGGAGGGCGCTGGCGGAAAGATGTATGTGCCCCTGGCGATGTACTCTTTGAGGATGTCGTTCTGTACTGTGCCCCGTAGTTGGGAAACGGGCACACCTGTCTCTTTGGCTACCGCAATGACCATCGCCAACAGTACGGCGGCGGGCGCGTTGATGGTCATGCTGATGCTGACTTTGTCCAGGGGAATGCCCGCCAGCAGGGTGCGCATATCGGCCAGGCTGCTGATGGAGACACCCACTTTGCCCACTTCGCCCAGGGCAAAGTCGTGGTCCGCGTCGTAGCCGATCTGGGTGGGTAGATCGAAAGCTACCGAAAGGCCGGTCTGTCCCTGGGCAATCAAGTAATGATAACGCTGGTTGCTCTCGCTGGCCGACCCGAAACCCGCATATTGGCGCATTGTCCACAGACGCCCCCGGTACATATTGGGCTGCACACCCCGGGTGAAGGGATAGTCGCCGGGGAAGCCGAGCTTTTCCGCATAGGTGGCAGATTGGGCTAGGTCTGGGTGGCCGGGCCATTCTTCCGGGGTATAGACGGTGGCAACTTCGATGGCGTCGCTGCTGGTGGTGAAGCGTTTGCGTCGTTCAGGAAAACGCTGCGCCACGGGAGCTAAAATATCGTCTTGCCATGCTCGTTTGAGTGCGGCCAGTTTGGTAGATTGTGTGTCAGCCATCCAGGAAGTTCCGTTCCGTCAAATAGTCGCGTATGGTTTGCACAAAATGGTTGGCCTGTGCCAGCCGTTCTTCGGCCACATCTTCGCCCGGATCGTAGGTCATATTGTAATCGGCATTTTCATGTTCCTTCTGCAACGTTTCAGATAGTTTGCCGAAAGAGGCGGGGAAAATATGTTTGTGGACAAAATACTGGTTGAAGGCGGAGCGTATACCACTATGTTTGCTTCTTTCAATACCCTGGGAGAGCAATACAGCGGATGCCGCATAGAAAATGGCGTAGTAGCAATTGCCAATGGCAGACCGTGAGTGATTAGATTCCAGCACCTGGCTTGCGATTTCAAGACTTTCGTTGCAGTGTTCAAAGTACAGGGCGATCATCTCTTTGCGCTTTTGCTCCAATGGTTTCCCTCCCGGCAGTTCATAGAAAGTCGGCGACGGTACGCCCCGCAGCCACATTCCATCCCGGCGGATGTTGTGCCAGAGGGGTGCGCCTTCTCTGTGCCAGCGATAGTCGGCGGGCGACATCACCAGGGGCGAAAGAGCAATCCCGAAGTCTCCATCGATGGTATAAGCGAGATGTCGTATCTGCTCTGTTTGTGCTTGCGTTGGCTTGCGGTTGAGAACCAGCAACAGGTCCACATCGGATTCGTCCCGTTGTTCTCCCCGCGCCGACGAACCGTACAGAACCACTTCGGCCAGCAGATGCCCCCAGCGCTCTTCCAAGGCGGCCAGATAGGTGAGCAGCCCGCGGCGCTCCGCTGCCGTCAGGGATGTTCTGTCCAGTTGGGAGGCTACCTCTTCTTGGGTTGTCAGTTGGGGTGATGGGGCCGACATTTGTCACCTGTTGGAACGGACGGAATGGCAGACTCAATGGCACTCCACAATACCATCCCGTCGCACGGCAGCTACATATCCACAGCTACATATCCAATCGACCGGCCAGCGCGTTGGAAAGGGTAGACTCGTCCGCATATTCCAGGTCGCCGCCGGTGGGCAGGCCGCGCGCCAGGCGGGTAACCCGCAATCCCAAGGGCTTGAAGAGGCGGGAAATGTACATAGCTGTGGCTTCCCCTTCCAGATTGGGGTTTGTGGCAAGGAGCAACTCTTTGACAGCCACCCCATTTTCGTCTTTTTCCCTGGTCTGCACCCGTTTCAGCAGCTCCCGGATTTTCAGATCGTCCGGGCCGATGCCTTCCACCGGGGAGATGGAGCCGTGCAACACGTGGTAGAGGCCCCGAAACGCACCCGTGCGCTCGATGGCCTGAACGTCCAGGGGTTCTTCCACCACGCAGATAATCGAGCCGTCCCGCTGGGGATCGTCGCAGGTGGCGCAGGGTTGACGGTCGGCAATGTTGTGGCATACGGTGCAGAAGAGAGTCTTTTCCTTCATTTCGGTCAAGGCTGCGGCCAGATTCAGCGATATTTCGCTGTCGGCCCGCAACAAAAAATAGGCCAGACGGCTGGCGCTTTTGGGGCCAATGCCGGGCAAGCGACTAAAGGCTTCGATGAGATTGGAGACGGGTTGGGCAAGGGGCTGCATGGAAGATACCTGTATGTGTAAAAGTGGTCAGGGATGGGAGAACGGGCGGCCGCGATGGGGCTACCCAATCTCCAATCTCTTACCTCCAATCTCAAGTCTTTACAATCCGAGTCCGGGGATATTGATCCCGCCGGTCACGTCGCCCATTTTGTCATCGGCTAGGGCTTTGACCTTTTCGGATGCGTCGTTGAAGGCGGCGAGAAGCAGATCTTGCAACATCTCCACATCATCCGGGTCCACCACTTCGGGCTTCAGGGTCACGGCTTTTACTGCCTGGTGTCCATCCATCACAATTTCTACCATGCCGCCGCCCGCAGAGCCAGTGACTTCTTCGTGGCCCAATTCTTCTTGGGTTTTCTCCATCTCTTCCTGCATTTTGCGAACCTGGGCCATCAGGTTGCCGCCACCCATGCCGCCGGGCAGCCCACCGCCGACCCCGGCTCCACCACCGGCAAAGCCTTCGCCTGCACCAAAACGCCGCTGCCGGATGTTCTTTGATTTCTTTGCCATACGTTGTTCTCCTCAATCGATAATCACTGTTACTTCTTCATCACCAATAGTTCGTAGAGTAGTTAGATCGCAAATTAGTTCGTCAGTTAGATCGTCAATCTGCTATACATCATCACGAGGCTCGGCGTTTAGCCTTCTTCTCGTCTTTTACCTCGGCCCCCAATTCGCTGACGGCAAATTCGAGCAGAGGGTCTGGCCCGTCGTTTTTTCGCGTGTCCCGAACCACCCTGCCCACTGCCGCGGGCAACGTGGCATGTTCGCCTTCCTGGCATTCCAACGTCACTTGTCGACCGACAAATTGGGCCAGGATTGTGCTGACCTGAATCGCCGTCTCCGGATCGGAGATCATATCTTTGGCAAATTTGTTGTTCCCAAAGGCCAGAGCTATGGCACTTTCGCCAATGGCAATGTCGCGCATGGCACGCAGCGCCGCCTGCTGTTTCAGCCCCAGGCGTTCGCGCACAGTAGCCAGCACTTCGCTCCACTGGCCGCGCAATTTGACCACCGCGTCCTGATCCAGAGGGGCTGGCGGTGCCTTGTCGTCCGTTTGTTCTGCTGCGGCTGTGCTGTCCGCCTTGTCTGGCTGTACCGTCGACAGTGTATGGGCTGATGGTTTGGCAGCCGAAGCTTGATCAGTCGACGACTTGGCTGCAACGGGTTGCGCCGCAACTTGGGAAACCGTGGCCTCGGGGGGCGCAGACTGGGGCTGCCCAATGGCGATCGCTGGCCCGGACACAATCTCCACCAGGGCCAGTTCCAGGGGTAACTGAGGCTGGTGACCACCCTTCAACTCCCCAACAGACTCGCCAAATCGTTTGACGGCGAACAGCGTCTGGGGTTGGGTCAATCTGTCGGCCTGGGCTTTCATCTGCCCCACAGTCTCAGGGGAGCGATCATCCAACAGGCCGCTATCACCGGTCATTTGTAGAAGCATCACCCCCCGCAAATGTTCGATGACCTGGGTGGTGAATTCTTGCAAACTGGCTCCGGCCAAGAGCAGATCGTGGATCAATTGCAGCCCGGCGGGGATGTTTTGTTGGGCCAGGGCATCCACAAAAGCCGAGACCGATTCGCTGGCAACGCTGCCAAGAACCTGGTTCACCTGGGCCACCGAGATCGCCTCCGAACCATAGCTGGTCATCTGATCCAGCAGGCTGATGGCGTCGCGCATACAGCCCTGGGCGCTGCGGGCAATCGCTGTGAGCGCGGCATCTTCGGCCTGGACATTTTCTTCGGTAGCAATGTAGCGCAAATGGGCCGCGATCTCGGCAACGGGGATGCGTCGGAAGTCAAAGCGCTGGCAGCGGCTGTGTACGGTGGCCGGAATTTTGTGGGGCTCGGTAGTAGCCAGAATAAAGCGGGCGTGGGGGGGCGGCTCTTCCAGCGTCTTGAGCAGGGCATTAAAGGCGCTGTTGCTGAGCATGTGTACTTCGTCGATAATGTAGATTTTGTAGCTGCCTTCGCTGGGGCGAAAGCCGACCTTGTCCCGCAGCTCCCGAATATCGTCCACGCTGTTGTTGCTGGCCGCGTCGATCTCGATCAGATCGAGCATACGTCCTTCGCTGATGGCAACGCAGGTGGGGCAGACATCGCAGGGGCGCTCGCCTTCTGGCCCGGTGCAATTGAGCGCTTTTGCCAAAATGCGCGCTGTGCTGGTCTTGCCCGTGCCCCGTGGCCCCGAGAAGAGATATGCGTGGGCCACCCGCCCATCTCGCAGCGCGTTGCGCAGGGTTTGGGTCACATGTTCCTGGCCCACAACCTGGTCAAATGTTTGACTGCGCCACTTTCGATAGAGAGCTTGCGCCATCCAATCAACTCCTCATTCCCAACCCACAATTTGCACTTACTGCTAGTGTACCACCTCGCCAACGCGCTGGCAAAAAGAAACGAATTTGCCCGGTTTTCTGGTATACTACATGCCATGAGCGACAAAATTGTCAACACATTTCAAGCCCGACGCCAGCTCAACGAAGAAATGGCCGGATTGTCGGAAACCCAGACCGAAGCCGAACTGCTTGCCCGGGTGCGTGGCATCGGTCAACGCTACGAGCCGCTGCTTGTTCTTTCCACCCTTACCAAGTTTCTGGACAATGCCAGCAGCCAAATGCGGGGCGGGCTGGGGCGGCTAGCAACCCTGCTCCCCTACGACGAAACTGTGTCCGTCTTACGCAAAGAGGCGGCCAATCGGCAGAATTCCACCCAGGTCCGGCTGACCGCAGCCATGATCCTGGAGAGATTTCTCCGGGCAGAATTAGCGCCGGGGTTGATGAGTGATCTGCAAGACCCGGAAATTGTTGTGATGCAGAGCTTGCAAGATGCTCTGGCCGAAAGCCACGAAACCCCCTACATTCTGCTGGAATATGTACACCAGATGCGCCAGGAGAACGAGCAGATAGCCTTTCTGGTTTTGGAGCTTCTTGGGCGGCTCGACCCAGCCGACCAACCTGATCTGCTCCGACTTGTGGCCTACGACACGCGGCCAGCCGTGGCCCAGGCCGCACTGGAACAGTTGGGAATGCTCCGACAAGGGGCGGCATCCCAGCGTGCCGCCCAGGTGCTCTATACTCTTCAGCCCAATCTAGCGCCCGATCTGGCCCAACTGGCCGAACGTTCTCTGCGCAAATTGCGCTTTTCCGGTGTCCGTTTTGATCCCCCGCCCATCCACAACTGGCGGGCATTGATGACCACCAGCACCCCCGATGGTTCTCAGGATATTTGGTTTTTGCATAGGGGCAGCGGGGAAAGCGAGAAGAGTGGGCAAAACGAAGAAGATAATCTTCTGATCGGTTTGCGTATCAACGCCAATGTGGGTCTGCTGGATACCTTTGGCAGCGAAGCTGTCGATTCCCAATATCTGCCCTCGGCCCGCTCTGTAGGCGAACTGGTCAGTATTGCGCGTACCAACGAATCTCCCACCGTTTTTCTCGAAGTACCCTTTGGCTACGCCCATTGGCGTCTGCGGCAAGCGCTGAAGACCCACTGGAGCCGTCCCAACCCCTCACCGTTGCCAGATGAATACACCTTTTACAATCCCTACCTTTTCGACGGCACAGTTGCCCACGTGCCGGACGAATTGCAGGCCCTGCTGGCATCCGGGCCTGCCCTCTGGCAAAAATCGAGCGTCGATCTCGAAGAGAGTGCTGCTATCTTGCTGCGCCATCCGGCCATGGCGAGCTGGTTCTTCCAGAACATGCAGATGGTCAGCGCCTTGTACTTGCTGCAGCGGGGCGACGAAACAGCTTTCGCGCAAACCATCAGCGATCTGAAACAGAAGCTATTCAACCCTCAGGTCGAGCAAAGTCTGGGCACCGAAATCCAGGCCGGGCTGCTGGCCCAGGCGGGTTGGCTGGCGATTGCGGGCCATCCCCAGCACGCCCGCTATGCCGTCCTATTGGCCGAAAGTTTCAACCATGTGCGGGTGGCAGAGCATCCCCTGACAAATATGATGGTGGAAGTTGGGTTGCTGCTGCTGGACAACCGGCGGCAGCGAGCTGAGGAAAGACCGTAGAGTTTCACCTCTGCCGCAATGCCTGCGCCACCACCAGCCACGCAAAAATGGGCAACACCCGCATTCGCCGCCAGCGCCAGGGTTGGTAGATCAGCCTGTATAGCCATTCCAGCCCCAAACGTTGCATCCACCGGGGCGCACGCCGCGAGATACCAGCCACAAAATCGAACGCGCCACCCACGCCCAGGGCCACCGCCGTGGGCAATTCGTGTCGATGGCTGTCGATCCAAAAATCCTGGCGGGGATGACCGAAGGCAACGAAGAGAACGTCGGCCTGGGCTGCGATCAGCCGCTGGTGAATCTCCGGCCACTCGTCGTCCGTGGGCGACCCGCTGCATGTACCCACCACCACCAACCCCGGATAGAGCGCGCCAAGCCGGGCTGCTGTCTGCTCGGCCACCCCTGGTTTCGCCCCCAATAGATAGACCCGCCACCCTTCTTTTGCGGCCCTTTCGCAAATGCGATAGATGCCGTCCGAGCCGGTGACCCGCTGGGCAAAGGGTTGGCCCAACAATCGC
>JAHEML010000002.1:9391-24831 GCA_024643705.1 Caldilineaceae bacterium
CGGCCTAGTACCCCGGCAAAGGCCGGATCTCGGCGGGCTTCCATCACGAATTCGGGGTTGACTGTGCAGATTTGGCGGGTGGTGGGGTGCAATCCGCTACGATGCGCCCCAATCCAGTGGGCGATTTGATCGAGGGTTTGGGCAAAGTCAACCTGGTGGACGCCCACACCGAGGATGTTCACCAAGTTCGCTGGGCTGGTTTCCTGTGTGGGATTGATCTCTGTCACTGTTTGCCCGCAGCCTTGAGCAGCACTGCCAGGGTCTCCCGGGCTGCCTTTTCCCAGGAGAAACGTTTGACATTCTCGTAGCCCTTGGCGATCAATGCCTGGCGCAGAGATTCGTCCTGGCTCAAACGCAGCATGGCATCGGCGATGGCGTCCACATCGTTTGGATCGACGAAAAGCGCCGCGTCGCCCGCGACTTCGGGTAAAGAAGAATTGTTGCTTGTCATCACAGCCACCCCCATCTGTTGTGCTTCCAGCACTGGTAGTCCAAACCCCTCGAAAAGGGAGGGGAAGGCAAACATAAACGCGCCCCGAAAGAGTGCGGGCAGAGAATCTTCGGGTACATAGCCGGGAAAATGTACCCGATCAGTCAGCCCGGCGTCGGCCACCTGCTCCTGAAACGGGTCGCTCATCCAGCCCAATCCACCGGCAATCACCAGGTCCCAGTCGATATCGTGGGATTCCACCAGGCGCACATAGGCGTCGATGAGTTGGGCCAGATTCTTGCGGGGCTGCACTGTGCCCACGTAGAGTGCATAGGGGCGGTCGGTGATCGGCTGGATTTCTTCCCCCTGGGAAACAACGGGGAAAGGATTTGTGGCTTCGTCGATTACACGTATTTTGTTCCGGAGGGTGGAATAAAAAGCACTCAAATCGTCGGCGGTGGCCTGGCTGGGCGCGATAATCTGTGTGGCGGCAAAGGCGCTCCAGCGCGTCGACAGGTCGAGGTAGAAGCGCTGGGTGGTGGTGTGAGCATCGGGGAAATGCCGATAGCCTACATCGTGCAAGGTGACGACTGTGGGAGGGAGCAGCCGGGGCGGCAAGAACGGGATCACATGGGAGGGGACAAAGAGCACATCCGGGCGATGACGGACGATCTCCCAGGCCAGGGCGGTGTGGGTCCACAAGCGGGGCGTTGACAATACCCGCACATCTACCTGCACATCTGTCAGTAGTTCGTCCCACAGGGATCTGTCGTCTGTGGTTGGTGGCTGGGCCTGGAAATAGAGGCGGAACGAATGCTCGGCGGCCTCTGGCAACCCCAGCAAATGGCGGATGATCTCCAAGGAATAGCGCTCTGTGCCTGTGCGGCGTGTACGCACCGCGCGGGACGCATCAATGCCGATGATCATCCGATCCACTCCTGAAGCATAGCGCCCAGCGGTCCAGCCCGCAGAATGCGCGGCAATGCCCCCGACAAGTCCAACACGGTGCTTGCGACGGCGTGGGGTGTCTTGCCCCCATCCACCAACAACGGGATACGCCCATCCAACTGGGCCAACACCTGGTCGGCTGTGCCGCACTCCGGCCCGCCGCTACGGTTGGCGCTAGACGAAGCCAACGGCCCGGCCCGGCGTGCCAAATCCTGCAAAAAGGGTTGATCGGGGACGCGCACGCCGACTGTTGAGCCGCCCGCGGTCAACACTGGCGGCAGGTGGGATTGGGCGGGTAAGATCAGCGTCAACGGGCCGGGCCAAAAGCGCTTTGCCAACTCCAGGGCCAACGGGGGTAGGGAACCGGCGACCACCTGGGCCAGTTGGCTCTCATTGCCGATCAACACGGGCAGCGCTTTCTCTGGAGGCCGATCCTTTACCCGGTAGAGTTCTGCGATGGCCTGTGGATTGTCGAAGCGGCAGACCAGCCCGTAGACCGTGTCGGTGGGCGCGGCAATCACATCTCCCCGGCGGATATGCGCCACCGCGTCGATGAGTGTCTCTTCTTCTTGATCCTGCAACACCCCGGTGGTGCCTAGCATCACCCATCCTCCCTATCGATTCCCATTTTTGGCTCTCCCCCGTGTATACTACAGCCACGAATCGCGAACGTCAATTTGTGATCGGAGAGATGTATGACACCGGATCGACCTGATTTGAACGCCCTGCCCGCGGATGTCCGGGCGTATATTGAATTTTTGGAAGAGAGCCTGGCCGACGCACAGAGCGAAGCGGACAGCAGCCGCAACACGGCCAGCGGCGAACCCAGCGAAACCCCTACCACAGCCCAGGTGATCACCATCAGCCGGGCTGGGTTTGTCAAGCGCACCCCCCGCCATCTCTACAGTCGGCAGCGGCGGGGCGGCATGGGGGTCTTTGATTTGGACAGTGGCGAGGACGATCCCCCCACTTTTCTGCTGGTGGCAGATGTGGGCGAACGGCTGCTGGTGTGGACCGACCGCAGCCGCTACTTCAATCTGGCCGTGGCCGAACTGCCGGAGACCCCCGTGCGGGGCAAGGGTGAAGCCATTGGCAAATGGGTTCCGTTGCAGCCGGACGAGAAATTGGCAATTGTTGTAGCCGACGGCGGCGGCGCGCATCTGCAACTGCTGAGCGACAAAGGCTGGGTGCGCAAATATAGCCGTACCCAATTGCCCCATCTCAAGGCTGGCGCTCTGGCCGAGGTACGCACGGGCCACAAACCGGTGGCTGCCTGCTGGAGCAGCGGCGGCGACGATCTCTTTATCGTCAGCCGTAGCGGCCAGGCCATCCGGTTCAGCGAGCGCCAGGTTCCCATCTCGGGTGGTTGCCTGGGCATGCGCCTGGACCCGGCGGACGAATGTCTGGCGGTGGCTGCGGTGCAAGAAGAGAGTGGCGTCTTTTTGGCGGGAGACGATGGCAAAGGAACCGTGCGCCTGATGAGCGGTTTCCGCACCAACAAGTCGCCTGGGGCCGGGGGCAAAGTGGCGATGAAGGCCGAGCGCCTGCTCTGCGCCCAGGCTGTTGCGCCGGGGCAGGATGTGCTGATCGTCTCGGCGCTGGGCAAGCTGATCCGCTTCTCTGCCGACGACATTCCGGCCAAAGAAGGCGTTGTGCAAGGGGTCAATTGTATGAGCCTGCGTGCCGACACGGTGACTGCCGCGACTGTCACGGATGGGGGGACACCCCTGGCGGAGGATGGGTGAATCTGAACCAGTTTTCCGATATTCTTGTGCTGATCAAGGGCGCAGGCGACCTGGCAACCGGGGTGGCCTGGCGGCTGCATCGCTGCGGTTTCTCTGTGGTGATGACCGAATTGCCCCGCCCGTTGACTGTGCGTCGTGCTGTCTCTTTTGCCCAGGCTGTCTTTGATGGGGAACAGACGGTGGAAGGCATCACCGCCCGGCTGGCTCTGGCGGAGGATGTGCCCAATGTGCTGGCCGCCGACGAAATTCCTGTGCTGGTGGACCCGGAAAGCGATTGCCTGCATGAACTTGCACCCACTGTGCTGGTGGATGCCAGGGTTGCCAAACGCAATATCGATACAGCCATCGAGGATGCACCGCTGGTCATTGGTCTGGGGCCGGGCTACAGCGCCGGGGCAGACTGTCACGCGGTGATCGAGACCAATCGCAGCCACAACTTGGGCCGGGTGCTCTGGCAGGGAGAAGCCGAAGCCGACACGGGCGACCCCGGCCATCTGCCCGGCGTGCCCGACGACAGCAGCCGGGTGTTGCGTGCTGCGGTGTCGGGCCGCTTTATCAGCTTTGCCCGCATCGGCGACAGGCTGCCCGCGGGCGACACCATCGGGGTGATCCAGCGGCCCGGTGGCGAAGAAGCACCGGTTCTGGCCCCGTTCACCGGCGTGGTACGCGGGCTGATCCACGAGAGTACGCCAGTCAACACGGGCATGAAGATCGGCGATATGGACCCGCGGGTTCAGGCCGAACATGCGTTTACCATCTCCGACAAATCCCTGGCTATTGGGGGCGGTGTGTTGGAGGCCATTTTGATGTGGATGAATCTGCCAAATGAACAATGAAATTACTCTTTTTGTCGTACCCGGTATGCCGCTGGTGCAGCCGGGCGACGACCTGGCCCAACTGATTGTCGAGCAGTTGCTCATCGCCGGACAAAGATTACAGTCCGGCGATATTCTTGTGCTGGCGCAAAAGGTGGTAAGCAAAGCCGAAGGGCGTTTGGTGCGCCTGGCGGGGGTTGTTCCTGGCCCCCAGGCGTTAGAACTTGCCGAAATCACCGGCAAAGACCCCCAGGTTGTGCAAGTAATCCTGGACGATAGCCGGGAGGTTGTGCGGGCGCGCAAGGGGTTGTTGATTGTGGAGCAGACAAGTGGATGGGTCTGTGCTCACGGGGGGATGGATCGGTCAAACGTCCAGCCGGTGAATGGGGAAGAGATGGTGGCCCTGCTGCCCGCAGATGCAGATGCCAGCGCCGAGAGGCTGCGATCCCGACTGGCCGAGATGACCGGGGCGCAGGTGGCAGTGTTGATCAGCGACAGCCATGGGCGGCCCTGGAAATTTGGCACTGTGGGTGTCTGCATCGGTTGTGCGGGCATCCCACCCCTGTGGAATCAGCGGGGGCTGCACGATCTCTTCGGCTATGAATTGGTTGCCAGCGAGGAGTGTATTGTCGATGAATTGGCTGCCGCTGCTGCCTTGCTGATGGGGCAGAGTTCGGAAGGGAAGCCGGTGGTGGTTGTGCGTAATTACACCCCGCCGGATGTGCCTGCCGCGCCAGCTACGATTATCCAGCGCCCCAAAGAATTCGACGTGTTTCGCTAGAGTTTTTGATGATCCGCAGGGCGGTGGGGGTTTTTACTGCAAGGCAGCAAAAATGCAAAGATGAGCCGGTTTGTCCTCTGCACCTTTGCCCCTCTGCGCCTTTGCGTTAAAAATAGTGCTTCCACATAACCCTATGTGGCCCCGTAGCGCCCCACTGCCCCTGTTTCTTCCTCGGCATCCAGCAGAATAGCACCCACTATGCGGGCATGTACCTTTTCGAGTACATCCTTGGCCCGCTGGGCGTGTTCTCGCATGGTTCGGCCCGCGCGCACAGCCAACAGAACCCCATCCACCTTGCCTGCCCACAGGGCAGCGTCTGTCACCGCCAACACTGGCGGCGCATCGACCAGAACATAATCCGCATCTGCACAGAGTTGGGCCAGGAGATCAGCCAGCCGGTTGCCGCTGAGCAGGGCAACCGGATTGGGTGGCAGCACCCCCGACGGCAGCAGACGCAGGTTGGGGATGGCTGTTTCTGCAAGCGCGGGTGTTCCGCCTGTCTTGAGCCAATCGGTCAATCCCACACTGTTGGCAACGCCGAAAATTTCGTGCTGGCCTGGGCGGCGCAAGTCCCCATCGACCACGACTACCCGGTCGCCGGCCTGGGCCATCACCACGGCCAGGTTTGCCAGGGCGCTGCTTTTGTCGGTTTCGGCGTCGGCTCCTGTCACCAGCAAGGAGCGCAGGGTTGTCTCCAGGCTGGAGAATTCGATATTGGTGCGCAGACTTTGAAAGGCCTCGGCTGCGGGGCTGCGGGGATCAGATAAGGTGATGAGTGATGATGTAGTGAGTGAGGACATCGGAGATGCTCCGTTGGTTCGGTGGGTTGGATGGCTAGGCCGAAATGGTCCGCTTCTTGGCGGTCCGCTGATTGGCTGGGTCTATGCTCTCGCGGTTGTATGCCCGGCCAGTTGAGGTGTGCTGCCCCGTTGAGGTGTGCCGCCTCGCTCGTTGGCAACGGCTGGGATGGCCCCCAACACAGGCACAGCCAACGCCCGTTCCACCGATTCGGGCGTGCGCAGATAGCCGGACTCCATCCACGTGAGCAGGAGGACGATGGCAATGCCAAAGAGCAGGCCGAGCACCATTCCCGCCACAGCGTTGAGCAGAGGTTGGGGCTGGTATTTGTCTGCCCCAATGGCCCGGCTGACTATTTTGACCTCGATGCGGTTTTGCTTGTCCTGCTGGGCATAATAAGCCGTGCGTTCATCCACAAATTCGTCGGCCAGGGTGATCGCCATCAACTTGGCAACTTCCGGGTCCTGATCCCTGGCTTCGATCTTGATCATAAAGGTGCTGGAATCGGGCACAACCTCGATCAGGCTGAGGAAGGTGTAGGGGTTCTGATCCAATTGTGCCCGCTCGATCACCCGTTGGGCGACCTCTGGGGTTTGGATGTTGATGGCAAAGTTGCGCATCAGGTCTTTGGCTGTGCCTGCCAGCCCCCAGTCTGGTCGGGCTGGAACCGTGCTCACCTGAACGGTGGCCCGGTACATCTCCTCTTGCAGGGTGCTCACACCGAAGGCCCCTGCCCCGGCCAGCACCACGGCCAGGATAACAATCCAGCCCCGACGGCGCACAATGCGCAGGTAATCTTGAATCGTCATTGTTCCTGCTCTCCTCAACTCGATGTTCAAAACCAACATGTTCAAAACCAACGTGCTTAAAACTAAATGCACCGTAAATAAAGTCTTGCAAAATTTCGTAGGCGCTGCTTGCAGCAGCGCAAGCATAAAGCCCCCATTCTTTTCACGAGAATCGACGGCGTTGCTGCTTGTTGTGCGGTTACAAACCGCACCTACAAAAAGATATTTTACGCGACACTAAATAGTCATAATCGGGCCAAAATTAGAATGCGGATGACGCGGATCGGGTGGATGACCGGGGATACAGTCCGCGTCATCCGCGGTCTGTTTCCAAACAATGTTGCCCGATTCTGTAATGATCAATCAGATGGTAGAAAATTGACCGCAAAGAAACAGGGAAGCGGAGAGGCAAAGAACGAGTTCTTCCGCTCAACGCCCCAGCATCTTTGCTTCTTTGTCCCTCTGCAGTAAAAAAATGACGTTCCACCCTTATTCTGAATCAATACAAATTTTTATTTGATCTTTCTTGCGATTACTTCAGCCTGAACAGTCACCAAATTTTGCCCTATTCCCGCGGGATTGTTCCCAACACTGGCAGTCCCATCTCTTCCAACTCCGCGCCACGCCGGATGGATGTGTCCAGATAGTCGAGCAAAAAGAGCAGACCCACACCGGCGATCAATGCCAGGATGACGCGCAAGGGCCATTCCAGCCGTTGGCGAATGCCCGCGCCCACGGGCGAAATGGATGGGCTGTCCAGGAGCGTGACTTCTACATCGGGTGTGCCGAGCTGTCGAAAATAGGTTGGCGTATTTTCGGATAGTTCGGCCACGGCGGCGGCGGCAATGGCGGCCAGTTGCTCTGCATCCCCCCAGTTCAGGGTCAGCCGGATGAGCCGGTGCTGTTTGCCCGTGGCTGCGCTACCCTGGATCATTCCTGTGGGGATGACAACCCCCTGGGCGGCTAGGCGCCGATTGATGGCCTGGGCAAAAAGTTCGCTGCCCACCACCTCGGTAAAATCGTCCACCAGATATTCGCTGGTCAGCCAGGCATAGTAGCGGGGATCGTACAGGCTGGCATCGGCCTGATTGGCGGGCAACACGCTCACCAACAGGCGCAGAGAAGCGGTGAATGTGGGCGCGGGTGTCTGCCAGGGGCGCAATTGGGCCGCACTGATCCCAGCCACCAACAAAGTCAGGGCGATTGGAATCCACCAGCGGCGGCGCACAATGCGCCAATAGTCACGAAGTTCCATCGGTTATGCTTTCACCTGGTTCAAAAAGTCGAGCAGTTTGTCCCGAAAGATGGTTCGCCCAAAGCGTTCGGCCTGTTGTCGGCAGTCCAGCGGATTGTATGCGGCTGGATCGAACCCAGAGAGTACAGCCAGCAGGCTCTCGACGCTCTGCTGGGCAAAGTGTTCGCCCGTGACGCCTGGGATGACCGTATCCAGCGCGCCGCCAGCCCCAAAGGCAATCACTGGACGGCCCGCGCTCAATGCTTCTACTGGCGCAATGCCGAAATCCTCGAAACCTGGAAAGAGAAACGCTTTGCAGCCCCGCATCAGTTCCAATAGCCGTGCCTGGGATTGGCGGCCCAAAAATGTGACATTGGGTCCGGCTGCTGCCTGCAAGGTTGCCCTGTCCCGTCCATCGCCTACCACAATCAACTTCTCGTGGGGCAGATGACGAAAAGCCTCCACCGCCAGGTCGATACGTTTGTAGGGAATCAAACGGCTGACGATCAGGTAGTAGTCGGCCACAGCCACAGACGGGTCCGGGGCGTAGCGTTCGGTGTCCACCGGTGGGTGAATGACAACACTCTCGCGGCCGTAGATGTTACGAATGCGCTCTTGTACAGCCGTGCTGATGGCGATGAAATGGTCCACCCGCTGGGCCGCGGCCCAATCCCAGCGGCGCAACAGGGCCAGGGCTGGCTGCAATGCGGCGTTGACAACCCCGCCGATCTTTTCTCGCTCTCTGTATTGTTCGTAGAGCCAGAGAAAGCGGGTGGGTGTCAGACAATAGCAGACGTGGATGGCTTTGTGGTTACCCTTCTGGGTGCAGACCCCGTGACAAAAGCCGCTTTTGTTGCTGAGCACCAGATCATAGCCGCTGAGATCGGTACGGCCAAAGGCCAGGGGATAGACGGGCAACCAGGCTTGGTGGTGGCTGCTGTAGCCGGGCAACCCCTGCATAAAGCTGGTGCGAATATCCCAACGCCGGTAGCTTTCCGGCATTTTGTCTGGATCGTACATGCTGGTGTATAGCGGCGTATCGGGGAAGAGGTCAACCATCTCCTCCAGTACATTTTCTGCGCCGCCCATCTGGTTCAACCAATCGTGTACCAGTGCCAGACGCACTTCCCCCAGTCCAGGCGTCATCAAGCTCCATTCCGTCCGGCCAGAATCGCCAGTTCTTCAGCGATGAAATGATCGACCATTGCCCGAAAGAGTCCCTCGATCATGTCCGGCGACAGCCCCTCCTCTTCGGCCCAGCTGCGGCGGGTGGAGGCAACTTGGCGCTGGCGATCGTGGGCGTGGACGTCGGTCTCGTTGCGCTTGAACTGCATGACCGCGTGGACATAGTCCCGGCGTTGGGCAATGATCTCGATCAGGGTTCGATCAATGCGGTCAATTTCTGACCGGACTTCCTCGATTGTTGTGCATTCACCTGGTGATTTCATGGGTATCCTGTCCGTGGGCAGCCTTGAGAAACCGGGAAGAGACTGCGGATTTTCGATTATATGATTCGAAATGCAGACCCTGTAAATTGTACCGTAGGCGGGAATGCGTACCAAATAGAGACGAATCTGGCCCACACCAAATGCTCTGCAACGGGCAGAAAAACCCTGGCCTATTGTATACTAACCGTATCTATCGACATTTGCCGATCCCGGCATTCGAGGAGAAATCATAGCCAAATGTTTTCTTTTGATATGACATCGGAACAGAAAATGCTTGTGGACACAGTCCACCGCTATGCCGAAAAGCAATTGCGGGCCACCTACCGCCAAGCCGAAGAAGACGCTGCCACCCCAGCCCGTGTGATCCGGATCGGCTGGGAGCTAGGGCTGTTGCCCGCATCCATCGACGCCGAATACGGCGGCTTTGGCGAGTACTCGGCTCTGACCAGCGCGCTCTATTTGGAGGAGTTGGGCTGGGGTGATGTGGGCATCAGCCTGCACCTTCTCGCCCCCAATCTTTTTGCCATGCCCCTGCTGCTCTTTGGCGACAACGACCAAAAATCTGCCTGGCTGCCCCGCTGCACCGAAGCTGATTTCCCCAACGTCAGCGCGGCGCTTGTCGAGCCTGTCTATCAATTTGACCCCAACGGGCTGGCGACGACCGCCGAGCGAGACGACGATGGGTACACCATCCAGGGTACAAAAACCTATGTGCCTCTGGCCCAGGATGCTCAGGTCTTTCTGGTGTTTGCCCAGGAGAGGAACCGCACCCAGGCTTTTATCGTCCCCGCGGACACCCCCGGTGTGCAGGTAGCCGAGCGAGTGATGATGATGGGTGCGCGTGCGTTGCCGCTCTTCACGGTTCACTTTCGTGGGGTCAGAGTCCCCGCGGCCAATCGGCTGGGCGGGGCACGGGGCATCCGCATGAATCGTCTGCTCACAGCAAGCCGCATCAGCGCTAGCGCGTTGGCCGTGGGCCAGGCGCGCGCCGCCTACGAATATGCGCTCCAGTATGCCAAAGAGCGGGTCGCATTTGGCGAGCCGATCGCCCATCGCCAGAGTATTGCCTTTATGCTGGCGAACATGGCAATCGAGATCGAAGCCGTTCGCTTGCAGGTGTGGGAGGCCGCCTGGCGCTACGATGAGCGGGAAGACGCCTCCAAACTGGCTGCGTTGGCTAAAAAGGCGGCGGACGCTATGGTGTTGGCCGTCACCGATGATGCTGTTCAGGTGTTGGGCGGCCACGGCTACATCCGGGAACATCCCGTCGAGCTTTGGTTCCGCAATGGGCGGGGCTTTGCCGCCTGGGATGGACTGATTATTGGGTAAGGAGATTGATCATGGCAATCGAATTTAGGACGCCTGACGAGATCGAAAAACAGTTGCGCCAAGTGCAGGTGGTGGCAGAAAATGTCATGCGCCCGGAGAGCCGGCAGTTGGACGATAACGAACACAGCCGCCCGGTCAACTTTGTACATATGATGTGGCCCCAAATGCGCGACATGGAGCGGGCCAATCTGGAGGCATCCCTGCGCCGATCGTCCAGGGGTGACGACGAGGAAAGGCCGACAAAAGACCAACCGACAAAAGACCAACCGAAGAAGCCCCGCACGGGGAATCTGGCCCTGGTGCATATGATCGAAATGCTCAGTTGGGGGGATGCTGGCGTCTATCTTTGCATCCCGTCCAGCGGGTTGGGCGGTGCGGCTATTCAGGCCGTGGGTACGCCAGAGCAGAAGGAGCGCTTCCTGCGCCGGTTTACCGAGGGCGAACCAAAATGGGGCGCAATGGCAATGACCGAACCCCAGGCTGGCTCCGACACCAGCAACATCCAGACAACCGCCAGCTTCGACGAAGCCACGAACGAGTGGATTCTCAACGGCCAGAAGATTTTTTGCACCGGCGGCAAGCTGGCCTATGCCGAATCGGATGGTGTGATCGTGGTCTGGGCCACCATCGACAAGAGCGCAGGCCGGGCCGGGATGAAGCCCTTTGTGGTGGAGGCGGGCACACCAGGGCTGGAAATTGTCAAGGTGGAGGAAAAATTGGGGATTCGAGCCAGCGACACGGTCTCCTTTGTGCTGGACAATTGCCGCGTCCCCGCCGACAATCTGCTGGGTGATAGTGTGGTTGCTCAAGACGCAAGGGGTGAAAGCGTCACTGAAGCCAAGCAAGGCGGAGGCAACAAGGGCTTCAAAGGGGCCATGCGCACCTTCGACGCCACCCGGCCCATTGTGGCTGCCAGCGCCATCGGCATTGGCCGGGCCGCTTTCGAGTTCACCCGGGACGCCCTGGCAAAGCAGGGGGTGCGTATGGACTACGAATCCCCCCGCTGGAAGCTGACCACCGCCCAGGCAGACCTTTTGGATATGGAGATTCAATTGCGTCAGGCCTGGCTGCTCACCCTCAAAGCCACAACATTGCTGGACACGGGCGAAAGCAACAAGCTGATGGCTTCCATGTGCAAGGTAAAGGCGGGCAAAGCGGTGACGGTTGTCACCCAGAAGGCCGTGGAGCTTCTTGGCCCGTTGGGGTATTCCACCCAGACCCTGGCCGAGAAATGGATGCGCGATGCCAAGATTAATGATATTTACGAAGGCACGGGGCAGATCAATACCCTGATCGTGGCGCGGGAGATTCTGGGGTATAGCCGAACTGAGCTTAAGTAGGTACGGTTTTTAACCGCACAACGAGCGGTGATGGCATCGATTCTTGTGAAAGGAATGGGGCTTTATGCTTGTGTTGCTGCAAGCAACGCCTACTAGTCTCGGTTGTCGTAGGGTAGGTTTCTTACCTGCCATTACCCGGTTAATCACATTTGGCAGGTAAGAAACCTACCCTACAAGGGTACAAAGAAACTACAAAATTTTACGAAAGAGTTCAATGGGAGAATCTATGACTTCCAAACGTTTTGCCACCTATACCTGGGGTGTGTTGGGCTTGAACATTCTGGTGATCCTGTGGGGGGCATTTGTGCGGGCCACAGGGTCGGGCGCGGGCTGTGGTGCCCACTGGCCCACCTGCGATGGGCAAGTAATCCCCCGGCCCGAAAGCACCGAGATGCTGGTGGAGTTCACCCACCGATTGACCAGCGGGCTGGCTCTGTTGGCTGTCATCGGGATGCTGGTTTGGGCCTGGCGATCCTGGCCCCAAGGGCATACGGTGCGCAAGGGGGCCGTGGCTTCGCTGGTGCTGATTATCATTGAAGCATTGGTCGGGGCTGGGCTGGTTGTCTTTGAGTGGGTGGCCCACGATACGTCCATGGCCCGGCCTTTTGTGGTTGCCATCCATCTGATCAACACATTTCTGCTGCTGGGGGCCATTACCCTCACCGGCTGGTGGGCGTCGGGTGGCTCGGCTCTGCGGTGGCGCGGGCAGGGTCGATTGGGGTGGGCGCTGGGAATTTCTGCGGTGGGGCTGCTGATTTTGGGAGCCAGTGGAGCTGTGACAGCCTTGGGTGATACCCTTGTGCTGGCCGCGGGGCTGCGCCCGGAAGATTCGCCGCTGGTGGCCCAGTTGGTCGAACTGCGCATCTACCACCCCTTGCTCGCCTTTGCGACCATGGGTCTCGTCTGGTGGGCCTGGCGGATGGCACGGGATCATGCGCCGTCGCTTCGGCTCGATCGCACAGGAAGGATGCTCTTGGTTGCGTTTGGGCTACAACTTGTGCTGGGCGGGTTGAATGTGGCACTCAAGGCTCCGGTTTGGCTTCAGCTTGTACATCTTCTGGTCTCGGACACTATTTGGATACTGTTTATTTTTCTTGTAGCCCAGGCGCTTGCAGTCACCACGAACGAGCAGATTCAGCAAGCCTCGCCTGTACCGGCCCGTCGTTCTGCCTGAGGATGCTTTGACCCAGGTCAAAACGGAGGGGCGACTTTAGCGCCTCTCCGTTTTTTGATCGAATTGAAATCTGGCGGGTTACCCTCTGAATGTGGGCGATGCCACTTTTTTGAGATCAGGATACCAATGTGCAGCGAATGAATCGACGTGTGTTGAGGAGTGGGGTTGGAGCTTGTCTGCTGCTTGTGTTGCTGGGCGCATGGTTGGGGCTGGGCCAGGCCAAAACGCCAACCCAGAGTGTGACATCCTCTTTCCCCCACTTGATGACAGAGCAACCACCCACCGACGGCGCGCTCTTTGTGCCGGGTGTGGTATTGGTGCGCCTGGGTGGCAATGCTGCCCGTGGCGTCGATGTGGCCCAATATCTTGGGGTAGAAGCCGACGATCTCTCGCCCCTTGCCCTGTTGGGTCAGGCCGATCTTTATCGACTTGCGGTGGCCCAAGGCACGGAACTGGCCGAATCTGCCCGCATTTCCGGGCGTGCGGGGGTTCTCTTTGCCGAGCCGGATTACCACTATTTTGCCGCCGAAATCCTGTCGGCACAGGCTAGCTCCGCCGAGACAACACCCAACGATACCTTCTACGCTTTTTATCAGTGGAATCTGCGCCACATTCGCGCCGACGTCGGCTGGGATCGTACTACGGGCAGCAACGACGTTGTGATTGCTATTGTGGACACGGGGGTTGATCTGGGCCATCCTGACCTGGCGGACAAGCTCATCGGCGGCATCGACACGGTCAACAACGATTCCGATCCCCAGGATGATCAGGGCCACGGAACCCATGTCGCCAGCATTGTCGGGGCGTCGAGCAACAACGGCATGGGCATTGCTGGTTTGGATTGGCATAGCCGGATCATGCCTGTGAAGGTGTTAAACGGGGATGGCAGCGGCAGCAGCATCAGTGTCGCCAATGGCATTGCCTGGGCTGCCGACAATGGCGCCGATATTATCAACCTGAGCCTTTCTAGCACATTTGCGTCATCTGTTGTGCAGGCGGCAACCCAATATGCCTACGACAGGGGTGTGTTGGTTGTGGCCGCGGCAGGCAACAGCTACAAAGAGGGCAACCCAACCAATTATCCCGCCGCCTACGAACATGTGTTGGGTGTGGCCGCTGTCAACGACACCGATGGACACGCCAGCTATTCCAGCAGCGGCAGCTACGTGGATGTGGCCGCGCCCGGTGGCGATCCCTCTGGCGCATCCGATAACAACAGCCGCCATTGGATATTGGGGGCCTATTTGCGGGCAACGGGTGCGACCTATGCCTGGCGCAGCGGCACAAGCCAGGCTGCGCCCCAGGTGGCCGGGCTGGCCGGGCTGCTCTTGACCCTGGATTCGACTCTGACACCCGACCAGTTGACCACTCTGATCGTCAACGGAGCGACGGATGTACAGACGACCGGCTGGGATATTTACAGCGGCTTTGGGCGCATTGACGTGGCTGCCACCCTGGCCCAGATTGCCCCCCCGCCGACAAACACGCCCACCGCCACCGCAACCTGGACTCCGACAGCCACCGCAACTCCGACGGCAACCCCGACACCCACAATCACCCCGACACCCACAATCACGCCCCCTGCCCGTAGCCGAAACGATGTTCGGGTCAACAGTGTGGATGCCAGCGCCCAATCTGCCCCTGCCCTGGCGATAGACAACCAAAACAATCTCACTGCCCTCTGGTGGGACAATCGCACGGGGGCGGCCACCCTCTACAGCGCGGGCATAAGATACGGCGAGATCGGTTGGGGAGCCAATCAGCAGTTGTTAGGCACATCGCAGATTTCTGCCACCCAGCAGTTGAGCAGACCCGGAGTGGACGGGGGTGGCGATAGCCGATTTGCGGCTGCCTGGCAAACGAATTTGCCGAATCAGGTCGAAAGCCATTCCTTTGTCAGCCGTTGGAATGAGGGCACGGCTATTTGGGGTCAACCAGAGATGGTGGGCAGTGGTGTGGTTTCCACCACCAGTTACACCAATCCAGCCATCGCTCTGGCCCCTGGTGGTGAATTGATCGCCATGTGGGAAGCATCGTTTCCAGTCAGCCTTTATTCGAGCCAGGCTGATGGGGAGCCAGGCACATGGCGCACACCCCTGCCCGTCGCGCCCTCCACCCATTCGCAGAGATCGCCGCAGATGGTAGCGGTGGGCGACTCGGTGTACGCCATTTGGGTGGAAGAGAGAACAACGGGTGATGCTATTCTGGTTTCCCATCGTGGCTTGACCAATAGCCTGTGGGCTACGCCAACCGTTGTGACAACCGCTACCAGCGGCATCCTGCGTAGCGAGCCGGATATCGAGGCCGATGGCAGCGGCAACCTGCTTGCGGTGTGGGTAGAAAGGCGGGCAACCGAGAGCAACCCACACATCTATGTAGCCTGGGGATCGGTCAAGGCTGGATGGCAGAAAACTATGGGGTTGGGCGATATTCGAAGCGATTTGGGGCAGGTTTCACCACGACTGGCAACCGATGGCCGGGAGATAGCAATCGTCTGGCAAGAGGGGAATGGGGGTGAGGATAGGGGTGGGGACATCTACGTTCGGTGGGCAACGTGGACCAGGGGTGCTTGGTCTCTTCCCCGGCGTGTGAACCAGGACAGCGGCATCA
>JAHEML010000235.1 GCA_024643705.1 Caldilineaceae bacterium
GACTGGCTGGATGACATCGGCTGGATCCACGATCACCCTGGGTTTGCTGCCGTGGCCGAACAGTTCCGGGCCGATCTGCGTCGCTGGGCGGGGGCAACTGTGTTGCCCATCGACGAACTGGTGCTTACCCTGGGCAGCGATATTTTCACCGAGCCGGCTGACCTGGCCTTTGCCCATAGCGTCGCTGTTTTGCTGGCCCGCCGGGTACGAGAGCAACCCCACCTGCGTCTGCCTGATCTGGCCCAGGAGCTGGAGGATGTGGCCGAGAATCGGCGGCGGATTGTGGGGATGAGCGAAGATGTGGTGGGCTACGAGCCAACGCCGGGCAAGGTGACAGTGGCGACAATGCACGGGGCCAAAGGGCTGGAATGGGATAGGGTCTATCTGGCGTCGGTCAATAGGTATAGCTATCCCAGTGGCACAGACGACGAAGAGTACCGGGGGGAGCGCTGGTTTGTGCGCGATCATCTGAACTTGACAGCCGAGGTGATTGGGCAAACCGAGCAATTGCACATGGGAACCCTGGACGAATACATCCCCGGCGCAGCCACACGCCAGGCCCGGATCGACATCGCCGCCGAACGTCTGCGGCTGCTCTATGTGGGCATCACCCGTGCCCGCCGGGAGCTGATCGTCCTGTACAATACGGGTCGTCGCCACGAAACCAATCCATTGCCACCCGCGCTTGCGTTTCAGGCGCTGCTTCACCTGTCTGACCAACGCTAGAACGACGAGGCGACAGAAGCGCTCGCCTGCCGCCCTCATTTGCCAAAGTCGGACTTCCGTTTTGCCCTGTGCTATAATGTCCTTTGGGTTTCCAACTGTGTAGAATGCCACTTTATACGGAACTATCTTTATGCAGAAGTCGAAAATTCAATCCTGGTGCGAACAGATTATCGAGGCTGGCTGGTTGGCTGCTCTGATTGTCGCACCCATCTACTTTAATGTCTTCTCAAGCCGTGTGTTTGAACCCGACAAAATCAGCCTCGTTCGTTCAATCTCGCTGATGATGCTGCTGGCTTATTTGGTCCGTTTACTCGATGGTGGCTCGTTGTGGCTGCCCGCCCAGAGTGCGCAAACGGCCTCGTCAACTCTCGACGATCCGCTTGCCGAGCCAGGCGAACCAACCAAAGAGTCGCGTGGGCTTCTGGCGCGGATGATTCGTTTTCCTATGTTGCCACCCGTGGTCTTTCTTGTCCTGGCTTATGCCCTCAGCACGGCTCTCAGCGTGGCTCCGGCGGTTAGCTGGTGGGGTTCCTATCAGCGTTTGCAAGGGACGTACACCTATTTCAGCTATATTATTATTGCTATTCTAACGGCAGCTCACTTGCGGGGGCCGAAACAATTGCGCCGCCTGCAACATGCCGTCATTCTCACCAGTCTGCCCATCGCCATTTATGGGGTCATTCAGCACTACAATATCGACCCACTGCCCTGGGGCGGTGATGTAGTGACACGGGTTTCTGCCAACGCGGGGAACCCGATTTTCTTGGGCGCACATCTGATCATTGCCCTCTTTTTGACACTGGAACGAATCTTTAGCAGCTTCGCGTTTCTGCTCAGCCACGACGAAGAGCAGGAAGATGGTTCTGCCTCTGTCCACGATATTCCCAGCGCACTAGTGGGGGGATCCTACCTTTTTATCGCCATCGTTCAACTGCTGGCAATTTTCTGGACCCAAAGCCGTGGACCCTGGCTGGGTTTGGCTGCTGGTCTGTATATTTTTATCTTGCTATTGATTACCGGTATGCGTCCCTCGGGCTATCGCGCCTGGACTGCCGGCTGGGTAGGAATGGGCGCGGTGGGGGCGATTTTTCTGGTGCTGCTCAACACCACAAACCTCTTTCCGGGGGTGGCCAGTGTGCCCTACCTGGGCCGATTGACGACAATTCTGGAGAGCGAGGGTGGCACCGGGTTGGTGCGTGTATTGATTTGGGAAGGTGTTTCGAAGATGGTCTCGCCTCACGCCCCCATCACCTTTCCCGACGGCGATCCAGATAGTGTCAACCTGATCAGACCATTGGTGGGCTATGGGCCAGAAGCCATGTGGGTGGCCTACAACAATTTCTACCCGCCCGCGCTGGCACAGGTCGAGGCACGTAATGCCAGCCCGGATCGGTCTCATAATGAAGCGTGGGATAGCCTTGCCATCACCGGTTTGTTCGGTTTTCTGGCCTATGTGCTGCTCTTTATGATGATCTTTTACTGGGCGTTGCGTTGGCTGGGGTTGATCAATTCCCGGCGGGATTTGTACCTGTTTCTGGGCTTGTGGCTGGGTGGGGGCATTGCGCTCAGCGCGTTTTTCATTATTTCGGATGGCAGTTGGCGCTTTTTTGGGGTGGCTTTGCCCACGGGCTTTATTCTTGGCCTCATTACCTACGTCACCCTGGCTGTTTTTCTCCACCCAGAAGCCAAAATTGAGGCAGCCGACCGTCGGCGACAGATCCTCATTATCGCCCTCTTGTCTGCCATTGTGGCCCACTATATCGAAATCCACTTTGGTATTGCCATTGCCGCTACCCGCACCTATTTCTGGATTTTTAGCGCTGTTCTGCTGGTTATCGGTATGCGCTGGCTCACCCCAGAACCATTTGCCGAGGTGACCCGGCAAACCCAGCCAACCCAGGCAGAACAGAGTGGGCGTTCGCCCCGGCGACAGCGCGGTGGAAGACGGGGCAGCAACAAAGGTGCAGACCAGCGTGACGGGGATGGGCTTTTTTCGGCTCTGCCAGGTACGGTCATGCCCGATCTGCTGATTATGCTGAGCATGGTTTATCTGTACACAACTAATTTTCAGGGGTCGAACAGCGCATTTCAGACTCTCTTCGGTAGCCTGAATTCCCGCATGGTCAATGGGCAATCCGTCAGCAGTCCAGGCATCCTCTTTCTGGTCCTCTTCACCTGGCTGATCGCTACTGTCATTGGGCTATCGACGGCGGCCATGCGCAGCCGGGAAGGGCGGAGCAGCGGCTGGTGGTTGCGTGGCTTTCTTCTCTATTCGGGGGTGCTTTGGGGTGGCTGGCTGATTTATGGATTGATCCAGGCCGGGCGGCTGGCTCCCGGCTCCGGCGGTTCTCAACTGACTGATCAATTGAACCATATTGCTGGTCATTTCAGCGTCTACACATGGGTTGTGATTTTTTGGATGGTCGCAGCAGGGACCGTATTTGCTTGGTCCGCCTTGACCGAAGCCCGGCAGCAAGCTCTCGCCAGGGCAGTCGCCACTCTGTTTGGTGGCACCGTTATCGCGCTGGTTACTTTTCTCGTTGTGGGCAATGTTAACATCGCGCTGGTAAGGGCCGATATCTTCTACAAACAAGGACAACAATTCGACAGCACCGGCGACTGGGTGGGCAGCGTGGAACTCTATCGCCGTGCCCTGGCTGTGCGCCCGTCAGAGGATCATTACATGCTCTTTCTGGGGCGCAGCCTATTGGAGCAGGCCAAACGCGCGCCGGCAGAAAGCCCCCTGTCTATGCCCGACACGTTTACTGTGCAGGCGGTGTTGGGGCTGACCGCGCAGGAAGTCTCGCAGATGAGCCAAACTGATCTGCTACGGGCCGCCGAGACTATCTTGCTCGAAGCCCAACAGGTGAACCCGCTCAACACGGATCATACCGCCAACCTGGCCCGCCTCTACCGTACCTGGTCTGATCTGGAAAGCGACCCAACCGCACGGCAGGCAACCCTGGAAAAAGCCCTGCGCTATTATGAAACCGCAGTCGTGCTTAGCCCGAACGCGGCCCACCTGTGGAACGAAAAAGGCTCCACGCTGACGATCATGGAGCGCAACGACGAGGCCGAGGCGACCTATCTGCATAGCCTGACTTTGGATGACCGTTTCGAGAATACCTATCTGCTCCTCGCCGAATTCTACGACCGGACGAGTGACACCGAAAAGCTGAAGGATTTGCTCGAAACCGGGCTGGAAAAAATCCCCAACAGCACCCAGCTACGTAGCTACCTAGGTGTGGTTCTGGCCCGCTCGGGGGACATGGAAGGCGCGCTGCAAACCAATCTGGACATCATCGAGAAAAGCCCGACAGATATTACGGCAAGCCGCAATCTGGCGATCATCTACCGGGACATGGGTCAGCCGGAGGATGCAATCCAATGGGCTGATCGAACTGTCGAATTAGCCGGCGGCGACACCAACGTTGCTTTGCCGGTTCTACGCCTTTTGTCCGAGCTATACACAAGCCAGAACCAACCCGATCAGGTCATCATCCAATACGAACGGATGCGAGCTTTGGCCCCGGACGATTCAACAGTTTTGAACGGGTTGGTCTCTCTCTATTTGCAGGCCCAGCGCGGCACAGATGCCGTGGATGTTCTCCAACATCTGCTGACATTGGAGCCGGAGAATTATCTCTATCCGTTGCAATTGGGCCAGATCTATGCCCAGCAAGGCGATTTGGCGACCGCAAAACAGTTTGCTCAACGCGCGCTGGAATTGGCACCGGATACAGAAAAACCGGGGATTCAGCAGTTCTTGTCCACCCTGGGATAAACGGATGCCAAGCAGAGGTTCTTGTCTGTGACACCTTTCATCTTGATGGCCGCCAGCGCGCTCATTTTTGCCATCGGTGGGACCCCTGTGGCCCGGTGGGTTGCTTTGCGCCTGGGTGTTTTGGATCAGCCCGCAAGCCGCAAAATTCATGTCAGCCCGGTACCGCTCTTGGGTGGAGCAGCCATTTATGGCGCTTTTATTTTGGCGCTCATCTTCTTTGGCGATCTCTTCTACGTAAACGAAGTCGTGTCGATTTTTATCGGCGCAACCCTGTGTAGCCTGGTGGGTGCGCTGGATGATCGCCGGGGGCTTGGTAGCTACCCAAAGCTGGCTGTGCAAGTATTGGCTGCGGGGATTCTGATCTTCGGCGGGGTGCAAGTCAGGATTTTCGGCCATTGGCTCGACATCGTGATCACCCTGATCTGGGTGGTCGGCATCACCAACGCCTTCAATTTGTTGGACAATATGGACGGTCTCTCGGCTGGGATTGCGATGATCGCCGCGGTCTTCTTTACCCTGTTGGCTGCCATGAGCGATCAATATCTGGTGGGTATCATGGCTGCGGCTTTGGCGGGGGCATGCGCCGGTTTTCTGATCTATAATTGGAACCCGGCCCATATTTTTATGGGTGACACCGGCAGCCTCTTTATTGGCTTTCTGCTGGCGGCGGTGGCGATCAAACTGCGCTTTCCCTCCAACAGCGTGACAGTCACATGGATGATCCCGTTGCTTGTACTGGGTGTGCCTATCTTCGACACCACCCTGGTTTTTATCAGCCGCCTGCGCAAAGGGCTAAACCCGTTAACGGCCGAGGGCAAGGATCATGTGAGCCATCGATTGGCCCGCTTGACAGGCAGTCGCCGCGAGGCCGTGCTCATCTGTTATCTCATTGCCGGGGCCATTGGCCTGGGCGCAATCTTTCTCACCCAGGCTGTCTTGACCGAGGCAATGGGGATTGGTCTGGGCGTCTCGCTGCTGGCCGCCAGTGGCCTTTGGTGGCTGGAATTTCGCAAGGGTGGTGTGTAGCGACTCGATAGTTGGAAGCCCACCTTTGATCACGTCAACATCACACAATCTTTTGTCATTTCTATTCCAAGGAGACTCTATCTTGCAACTTGTTCAACAAACAGTATCCAAACTCTTGCCAATCCGTCGCATCACCTTTCTGCTGCTTTTGGTGCTGATGGTAGCGGGCTGCGCTGTGGCAACCCCAGCCCAGCCAGCCGACAGCGAAGTAGCAGCAACCACAGAAGAAGCCGCCGCCGTTGAAGTGGCGGCCACCGCCACATCTGCCCCGGCGCCCGAATCCTCCCAAGCAACAGCCAGTGGCCCAGCCGGCCAATTGGAACCAATCGAACGCAACGGGATGTACCCCGCGCCTCCAGAGATGGTGATCGATCCAACGAAGGTCTACTACGCGACACTCAAGACCGAAAAGGGTGACATTCGTGTTCAGCTCTTCGCCGACCGCACACCGCTGACAGTCAACAACTTTGTCTTTCTGGCCCGGGAAGGTTTCTACGACAACACCATGTTCCACCGGGTGCTGGAGGGCTTTATGGCCCAGGCCGGCGACCCCACCGGCACTGGCGCGGGTGGCCCCGGCTACCAGTTCCCAGACGAATTCGTGCCTGGCTTGGGCTTTGATCGCCCCAATCTGCTGGCCATGGCAAACGCTGGCCCTGGCACAAACGGCAGCCAGTTCTTCATTACCTTTGCTCCCACAGATTGGCTCAACAACCTGCACACAATTTTTGGCGAAGTGGTGAGCGGCCAGGATGTCTTGGCCCAAATCTCTCTGCGGGACCCTGCCCAGGCTGATGGCCCTGGTGATACACTC
>JAHEML010000236.1 GCA_024643705.1 Caldilineaceae bacterium
CCGACCTCAATCGGCTCTATCGAGAGGAGAAGGCATTGCACGAAGTGGATGCCAGTTGGCAGGGCTTCGAGTGGATCGATCTCCACGACGTGGACAACTCGATTCTCAGCTTTCGGCGCAAGGCCACCGATCCGAATGATTCGGTGATTGTTGTCTGCAACTTTACGCCCGTGCCCCGTATGGGCTATCGGGTGGGGCTGCCCCAAGCCGGGAGCTACACAGAAATTCTCAACAGCGACGCACCCCAATATGGCGGCAGCGGCGTGGGCAACTCGGCGGCAGCGGTGGCCGAAGCCATCCCCTGGCAGAGCGGCTCCCATTCCGCCCCCTTCAATCTGCCGCCCTTGGGGGTGTTGTACATCAAGCGTCAACCCGACCCCGCCGAGTGAATCGGTTGCAACCTTATGCAGATGACCCGCCCCCACGCTCAAATTTCGTTGTCGACCATCACCAACGCCCGCTATCCTCTGGGGCAAGAGAGCCAGGCTTTTGTCTTTGGTTGGTTGGCCTTTGCCAGCGGTCGGATTGCTGGGCCGCAGACGGCTGTCTCTCAAGATGCCGGGCCTCTGCTGAACGCATCCGGCTGCACCGTGTTGCCC
Source organism: Caldilineaceae bacterium (assembly GCA_024643705.1). Taxonomy (GTDB): domain Bacteria; phylum Chloroflexota; class Anaerolineae; order Caldilineales; family Caldilineaceae; genus JACQGT01. Next base: position 600 of record JAHEML010000236.1, read on the forward strand.
GGCTTCATTGATCTCCACATTCACGGCAGCATGGGCCACGACACAATGGACGCCACGCCGGAGAGTCTGGCCGCCATCAGCCGTTTTCTGGCCCGGCACGGCGTCACCAGCTTTACCCCCACCACCATGACAGCCCCCCACCCGCCCACCCTGGCCGCGGTGGAAAACGTAGCTGCTGCCCAAGCCCAACCGTTGCCCGGCGCGGCCATTCTGGGTGTCCATTTGGAAGGGCCGTATATCAGCCCCCACTTCCCTGGGGCACAGGTCAAAGAGAATATCCGCCCGGCCAACTTGGCGGAATTTGCTCAACTGTTGGCCGCGGGGCCGGTTAAACTGATCACCCTGGCCCCGGAAGAGTCGGGTGCAGGCGCGCTGATCGACGCTGCTTTGGCCACGGGTGTGGGGGTGATCATCGGCCATAGCGCGGCCACCTACGAGCAGGCCGTGGCCGCCTTTAACCGGGGTGTGAGCCAGGCCACCCACACCTTTAACGCCATGACGGGCCTGCACCATCGTAAGCCGGGGGTGGTGGGCGCGGTGTTGACCGACGAGCGCATTTTTGCCCAGCTCATCGCCGACACAATCCATGTCCACCCGGCGGCCATGGCTGTGCTGGCCCGCTGCAAGGGGCCTGATCGCCTGCTGTTGATCACCGACGCCATCCGCGCTACCGGCTTGCCCGATGGCGAATCCGAGCTGGGTGGGCAGCCCGTCTTTGTGCAGGATGGCGCGTGTCGGCTGGCCGACGGGACCTTGGCCGGATCGATTTTGACCATGGACGCGGCGTTGCGCCATTTCCTGGGTGCAACTGGCTGGTCCCTGGAAAAGGCGTGGCCTGTCACCAGTCGCACGCCAGCCGCGGCCCTGGGCATGGATGATGAATATGGTTCGCTTGCGTCGGGCTACCGGGCCGATTTGGTGATGTTGGATGCGGGCCTGAACGTGGTGGCAACGGTGGTTGGGGGGCGGTTGGTCTACCTGCGAGACGGGGAAGAATGGCGAGTGACAAATGATGGAGACTGACCGTGTATAAAACAGACAAGACTACCCCGAAAATTCTCCGCTGCTGGTCTGGCTGATCTGAGTAAAGAGCACCCGTTTTGCCCCCGTAGCCAAGAGCGCGGCCTGCACCGCCCCCGCGGAATCCTCGTCCACCAGAGCAATCACATTCCCCCCGCGACCCCCGCCGCTGAGTTTGGCCCCCACTGCGCCCGCATCTTTGGCCGCTGCGATCAGCCTCTCCAGCGCGGGCGAACTGACGCCCAATTCTGCTAACCGGCTTTGATTGAGATTCATCAGCGCGCCAATGGCGGCACAGTTGCCGTCGTGGATAGCCCGGCGCGCGCCGTGTACCACATCCGCAATGCGCGAGAAGGTGGCTTCGTAAGGGGCGGGGTCGGCTTCCCAGGCGCGGCGCACATCCCCCACGGTCTCTTTGGTGGGGCTGACAATACCGCTGTCGGCGATGGCAATGGTGAAGGGCGCGCCCACAGCAAAGGGTTGCGGTGGTCTGCCTTTGACAAACCAGACCGGGCGCTCGTGGGCGATCACCGTATTGTCGATGCCGCTGGGTGTGCCGTGAAAGAGTTCTTCGCTGCGATAGACCAAGCGGCTGATGGTGTCCGGCGGCGCGGGTTGGCCTGCGTGGGTCAGTACGGCCCGCACCAGCGCGGCGCTGATGGCCGCGCCGCTGCCCAGCCCGCTGGCGATGGGAATCTGGCTGGCGAGAAGAATATGCCAATCGGGTTCTGTCCTGATATTGGCTTCGTCCAGGGCCAGACGCAGCACCAGTGCCAGTGGATGATCTGGGGGCGCGTCGGCCAGATGAATCTCTTCGCCCATATCTTGCGCAAACAGGGTGCATCTGCTGCCTGGGGGCGCGGCGGTGATTGTGGCGCTGGCCCGCAGATGGCTCACGGGCACGGCAATGGCCGGTCGCCCGTAAACGACCGCATGTTCACCAAAGAGGATAATTTTGCCCGAAGAGGAGGAAGTGGTCATAGAAGAATTGCTAGTGTACGGGGTCCATTATCATGGGGTCTATTATCAACGGAAAGAGACAGAGGATGGGTGTTTTCTTTGCTTCTTTGCATCTTTGCGTTGAAATTTATCTGCCTTTCCGTTTCAAAATCGCCGGCAAGCCATCGGGATAGAGCGCGATGCCCCGCGCCGCCAGATCGTCGGGCTGCACCCAATGGACGGGGGCAGTAACACCGTGATCGTCGCTGATGATGATTTCGTCCAACGTGTAGAAGCTTTCATCCACAAAGCGGCATTCCCACAAAAAGACGACCTCGTGACCCACCTCGCCCATGTAGGTGAAGATGTTTTCTTCGGTCCCCCACAGGCGGATGGGTTCCACCACCGCGCCGAATTCTTCCATCATCTCCCGGCAGACAGCTTCCCGGCTGGTTTCGCCAAATTCCACGCCACCGCCCGCAGGCCGGTAGAATTCACGACCCTTGTTCGTGTCATTCCCATAGCAGGCTAGCCAACCGCCATCGGATGGCCGTTGAATCAACGCCAACGAGATCACCCGGATGCGGGGTGGCGGCAGAAATGACGATTGGTCTTTTGTTGGTTCAGCCACCCAGCACCTCCACAATGCCATCCACCAACGCCTGATTCTCGGCTTCTGTGTTGTAAAAATAGGGGCTGAGCCGCAGCGCACCAGGGCGATAGTCGATGATGATGCCCCGCTCTTTCAGCCCATTCACAGCCGCCGATGGGTTCTCCACCGGCAGCATCACAATGCCTGCATGACGCTCCATATCGGCTGGGGTGCGCGGTTCCAGCCCGGCCCCGCGCAGACGACGGATCAGGTCGGCGTCCAGTTGGGCGGTGCGGGCGCGGATGGCCTCGACGCCGATCTCCTCGACAATGGACATCCCCGCGTTGGCCGCGTAGACCGCTGCCATCGCGGGGGTGCCCGGCTCAAAACGGCGGGCGTCCTCGGCCATGTCAAAGCGCTCCGGGTTGAATTTGAACATATCTTTGGCGGCAAACCAGCCGGTTGTGGTGGGGTGGAGTTGGGGAATCAGTCCTTCTTTCACGTACATAAAAACTACACCCGGCCCGCCCATCAGCCATTTCAACCCGCCGCTAATGTACACATCCACATCCGCGGCTTTTACATCCACAGGAATCTGCCCGGCAGCCTGGTAGCCGTCCACCAGGCAGAGCGCGCCGGCATCATGGGCCAGGCGTGTAATAGACGCAATATCCTGCACCCAGCCGCTGGTGAAAAAGACATGGCTGGTGGCGACCAGCCCCGTGCGGGGGCCGATGGCCTGGGCGAAACTCTCCAAGGGAACCTGCACCCGATCCGGCGAAGCAAGCAGGCGCAGCTCCGCGCCTTCCTCACCCCGGGCCATCCACTGATAGGGGATGGTGGGGAAGTCCATTTCGGTGACGACGACTTCGGGGCGGGTGGCGAAGTCCAGGCTGCTGCCGATGATGCTGAGGGCGACACCCACACTGGGCAGGATGGCGATTTCGTGGGCCTGGGCATTGATGAGCCGGGCAAAGCGGGCGCGGGCGTCGGCCATTTCGCCCATCCAGAGTTCGTACCAGGCGCTGGCCCCATAGCTGAGCCACTGCTCCTGAAAGCGCTGCATCCCGTCCATGGCACGCCGGGAAAGCTGGCCCAGGGAGCAGGTATTCATGTAGATACTGCGTTCCAGGCCGGGAAATTCGGGTCGCCAGTGGGCGGTGAGGGGGTTGTTTATCTTGGCAGACATTGCTTATCCTTGCGCCGATGTGTAAAACGATAATACCGAAACAGGTCTCCGGTGATGACGCTCTGTGGGCCGTTTGCGCGGATCAATCATCCAGTGGACGTAAGGGTGTGGGCAACCGCTTCGATGACCCTGCCATCCGAAACCATCCAGGAATGAATCAATACGCCAAAGATACGGTGATGTGCGCCGAGCAAAAGTGAGCTTACCGAAGGCAATATCATCAAATCCAGGGGCGACCAGAAGGAAAAGAGTTGCGTATCGCCCCACGGCGCTCTGTCACTGTTCAAATCCCGCAGAAATTCGCTCTGTGGTCGCATCTGACGAGACCCCACATTTTGACGAAAATAGGCCGTCAGTGTGCCGCGATGTGGCCCAGCTATGGAGATAAAACGGCGGACGTTGGCGCATCCTCCCTGGCGCTGCAAAAAGTAGCGCACCACCAGCGTGCCCATACTATACGCCACAATATCCACCTTGATCGCGCCCGTCGAGCGCAGAAGCCCCTCCACTGCCACCTGCACTTGCTCTGCCATGGCTTGCATGGAGATGGACCCATCGGGCGGTGTGATATTCATGGCGTAGACAGCCGGAAAGCCCCGCGCCAACAAGCCCGCCTGCATGTGGCTGAAACGCTCACCTGTGTCGTCGATGCCATGCACCAAAAGAACTGGATAGATCGTTGTCAATTCTGCTCAACCATGATGACAGAGTACAGGCATCTGCTCTTTCCACCCGCGCCGACGATCAACCCTGGCTGGCCGACAAGGAAACCTCGTAGCCATCCAGCACGGCATAGAGCACCTCATCCAGATATTGGGCGATCAGCTGGCGGATGTGCATATCCTCGGCGTCCAGGGTCTCGTCTCGGCGCACAACTTCGAGCAATTGGCGGCGGAAAAACTGGACAGCCCGCCCCGTCTCGGCCAGGGAGAGCTGGCTCTGGGCGGCTTCCAGCCCATATTCCCGGCCAACTGTACGGCCTTCTTCCAAAAGCTCGTCCCGCTGCTCCGGGCGGATGAGAAAGTTGAGGGCCAGGGCAAAGAGGCGTCGGCCCCGCTCCCGGTTGACTTCTGCGTTGGCGCTGGTCACTTCGGATCGCCAGCCGCCTGGGGTGCTGGGCAATTTGCTGATCTCCTGGCGTACATGGCTGAGCGCGACCACCATCAGCCCATCCACATTGGCCGGTTGGCTCTGGCTGACCCGGCTTTCCAGAAAGCGGCGCAGATCGGCCAATTGGAAGCGGCGATGGCCGCCGGGGGTGCGAAAAACGGGAATGTCGCCGTTGTCGGCCCAGGTGCGCAGAGTTGTGTAGTGGATGCCCAGTACGTCTGCGGCGTCTTTGAGTGTCAGCCAACGGCGGTTGTCCCGGTCGGCGGGGAGTTGTTTCGTCATTGGTGTGCTTTCTGGCTATGGTGACAATGATTAGCAGTATACCAGCAGTCAAGGTCAGCAAGAAGTTATTGGGCGGGGAGGGCGAAAAAAGAAGCAGAATATGTACCGGTTTTCCAGATTTACTTGTGTACTATCCAACTGCCCATTCATAGCACCGTCATGGGGTCTACATCTACCCGCCAGCCAAAGGGGATGTCCAGCCCGCGCAGCAGGCGGGCGGGGTCGGCGGCGCGCAAGAGGATCTGCCAACGGTAGAAGCTGCGGTGGCGGGCGAAGAATGCGGGGACGGGGCCAATAATATCGAAATTCTCGCCGGGCAAGGCCAGTTCCCCGGCCCGGTGGCGCAGGGACGCGGCCATCTGCGCGGTCTGGGCCTGCACTGTTTCCAGCTTTTTGTGCCAGAAGACCAATCGGGCCAGCCGCCCCGCGGGGGGGTAGCCTTGCTCTCGGCGAAAGCTCATCTCGCGTTGATAAAAGGCCGCATAATCGTGTTCTGCGGCAGCTTGCACCGCGTAATGTTCCGGTTTATAGGTCTGGAATATCACCCGCCCACCCCTGGCGCTGCGCCCGGCCCGGCCCGCCACCTGGGTCAACAGTTGAAATGTGCGT
>JAHEML010000237.1 GCA_024643705.1 Caldilineaceae bacterium
ACATAAATCGTCCGCAAAATATGTACAATATATTTGCATTTAGTAACCAAAATACAGACACATCTAAATTAACCATAAGGAGTGTGCAGTATGTACCCGAATGATACGTTTGAAATGCGAGCTTTTGTCCAAGATCGGCAGACAAGTCTAACCAATGCGTACCGCAATGGAAAGTACGAACAGGCCCAGATAATGATGTATATAGGAAAAGGCGTTCGCTACATGGGCAATTGGTTGGCGAATCTGGGGAGCAGCTTGCAGGCCCAACAGAGACCAACCTTGAAGACAGTTACAGTTTCGCGCAACAACCGGTAGCAAGTAAAAACAAACAGAAGGAGATTGAACAGATGAATACTTTCGATCAGGGCATTGGACTAGGCAGCTCGGTTCTTTGGATGGCCTACAGAGCATATGTGAATGAACGCGGGCAACAGGTAGACACCAAAACAGAAGCGCTGGGTGGGCGTCGTAATCCCTCCCGGCTACGCCAGCAAATCGGCGATGCACTGGTACGATTTGGCCGCTTGCTCCAACGGCAGTCGCCCATTCTTACAACCCAATCGCGTTAATTTTCGAAACAACACATTGTGTGTAAAAGAAGAGCCAAGGATTGCCAAAATGTCGCAATCCTTGGCTCTTCTTTTACACATAAGTAAGCATGGATGGCCGTGACTCAATTGGCCGAGGAAGGCTACCCTGGGGAACTATCGATAGTTTTTGCGGCCTGGGGTGCAACCGGTGTGGCTGTACGCTCGCTGGGCTTACGCCGAAAGCTCCGAAAGAAGAGCCAAAAAAGCAGGGCCCCGGCCAGATTGAGTGCAGATGTCAAGAGAAAGAGAGACTGATAGCCAAACAGCGGAATCATGTAGCCGCCGCCCAGAGCTAATCCAGTGAAAGCCACGCCCGCGGCCATCTCCCCTGCGCCGTTGAGGATACCACGTTGGCGTGGGGCTACAATCCGCATGGAAAAGTTCATAAAAGCTGGGTAGCGCATGGCCGATAGCCCCACAACGCCCACATAACCCAATGCCGCTGCGGCCACAGTGGGCATAAAGGCCAGAGGCAGATAGGCCAGGGAAACAATCAGACACGACAAGACCACCACATTCAGGTTTCCCAGCCGTCGTGTAAAGTAAGGCGTAAGCAGGGCCACGGGCACAGCAATCAGACGGCCCACAGCCGAAATTGTGCCGATAGTGGAGGTGGCGGCGTGCAGGTAGCTGTCCAGGTAGACATTAAAAAAGACGAAGATTGTCGCCACGCCGCAAACTTGTAAAAGCCGTATGAAGAGAAGCAGGATAAAGAGATTTAACGGAAGCGGGGTGGATCCGGCAGCGGAGGGCGCACGGGGATCGGCGTCTTCCACCACTTCTTCGTTGTCGTCGGCCTCGACATGGTCCGCCCGGCGCAGAACCAACAGGGCCGGGACGATCAGCAGCCCGGCCACCAGGAGAGGATAGCGATAGGGTGCAGGATAATCCAGGGTTGTCCCCAGCAGGCGAGCAAAACCAGCAGGCAGGACCCCCCCGACCAGGCTACCTAGGAATGCGGCAGTTGCCATCAGGCCCGTCTGCATGGAAAAGAGATGTTCCCGCTTGGCCGGAGCGGTGCTTGCCATCATAAAGGGTGCGCCGTTGACAAAATAGAGCGACATTCCCGCATAAATCAGCAGGTAGACGCCCGACAGCCAGCCCTGTTGCCAGGCAACAGGAACAGCTTCGGCGATGGGCAACAGACCGATCCCCAGTAGCATAACGCCCAGCCCTGCCAGAACCATCCGCCGAATACCCCACCAGTTACCAAAGAGGCCAGCAGGCAGGCTAAAGATCGCAAAGGCGAAGAGGCCGGCAGAGTTCACTACACCGACAGCCTCTGGCCCATAGCCCAGACGCAGAAGATAGATATTAAAAAGGACCGAAAAGATGCCGCCGTCGAAACCAAAGCCTACAAGGAAGGCCGAAAAAAGAAAGAGGCGCACATTGCGGCTAAAAAGCAGCAAAGGGGCCTGGAGAAACCTGGGCATAGACAGTGCCTATCTTGAGGCCGAAACATGAAACGTGAAACGTGAGAAAATCCAACGATCTCACGTTTCACGTTTCACTCATCGAATACGAAATACTCGATACGCAATACGCAATACGCAATACCTTCTATCCCACCACCCCGCTGCGCTCGATCACCCGCCCATCCCGCAGATGAATCTCGGCACGCCACTCGTCGCCAGAAACTGACGGCACGCCGCCCTGACGCCAATTGCTCTGATAGTGTACCATAAACGATTCATCCCAGGCGCTGTCGTAGAGTTTGCCATTACGGAAGAAATCCACGTGGTCGATGCTCTCTGGGTAGAGGCTGGCTACGCGCAACCAGCGCTGATCGATGTCGGTCATGTGGGGTTCCAGCCCTTGCAGGTAGTACTGCTCATCCGCGGGGATAGGGTCCACCGGGATGCCGATGCCTTCGGCCATGCGCCAGGCGAAGAAGCGATCCTCCCCTTCCAGCACAGACCAGTACGCGGGCGGCTCCTGTTTGGTCATATTGTTGTAATAGCCCCAGGAAACCCCCTCTTTGTAGGTCACCGCCAGTTGGCCGATGGCCTGGGAATCCTCGTTGCAGACGATGGGCCGGTTCAGCCCCCAGCTACGCGCTTCCCGAATCATGTTGTGCAGCTTCTGCCGGGTCTGCCCGTTGCCGTGGATCAGAATTACGTCGCTGGCTTCGGCGATCTCCCGGTAGATGGAGCCACCTTTGCCGCTACACCCCACGGGCAGCCCACCGGATTCCTGGCGGGCCAGATCGTTGAGCGCAGCCACGCCCTGGGGTTCATAAACCAGGGGGTGTTTTTTGAAAGGGGGAATGTCGTGCTCGTTGGCAACTTCGATGATCACGTTGGTGTAGCCGCCATCTTTCAAAAAGCGGGAGGCTGTGGTCACCGCGGCGCGCACAGCCCGGCCATCCCGCAGGCGCGCGGTCTGGTCGCCGTAGAAGTAGCTGACAATCGCAACCATCCCCAGCGCGTCCGCCGCCCGGATCAACCGATCCAGCCGGGCCGCGTAGGCTGGGTCCAGGCTCGTGCCATCTTCGCCAAAGGGGTTGTTGTCGATGGTCAAATTATTGACGGTGAAGCAGGGGCCGCCCCCTTGCAGACCAACGGTGAAGGCGCGCAGACCGTAGCCGTACCATTCGGGCAGGGCCGCGATGAGGTCATCAGTGTGCTGCTCCGGGTCCCAGGTATCGTGGCCGTAGCGGGCAAAGCGGGCCGGGTCGGCCTTGTCGTCGAAAATGCCCTGGATGAAGCGGGCGTTCATCAGTAACCCGTGGGCCGCGGGCTTGCTGCCAGGAATGTCCGAATAGGTGAGCGCGCCGTTGATCAGAAACTTCTCACCGGCAATGGAAAGGTGGGTTTGAGGCATCAAATACTCCTTTGTATAGGGAAACGAATATCAAGTAGAAAGACGAAGGGATAGAGTACTCACCATCCCTTCTTTCTTCTATCACCGGGCATGGGGATAATGCCCCGCTGGGTGCTTCAATAATTCCTCTTCGATCAAATCTGACCCCAAGCCTGGCCGATCCGGCAGGAGCAGATGGCCCTCCTCGATGATGAAGGGGTGGGTCATCAGATCATCCCGCCAGGGCGCGTCGTCCACGTCCAACTCGTGAATGTAAAAGTTGGGAATGGTGGCGCAGACGTTGGCCGAAACCAGGGTATTGATGGGGCTGTGGCAATTGTGGGGTGCCACCAGCACATCGTAGGCGTGGGCCAGATCGCAGATTTTCTTGCCCAGGGTAATCCCGTTCCAGGCGAAGTCGGGCATGATCACATCTTGGGCGTGCTGCTGCAAATAGGGCTTGTAGCCGTGGGTTCCAAAAAGGCTCTCCCCGTGGCAGATGGTCGTTTTTGTGGATTCTCGGATGGTGCGCAATGCCTCCGGGTCCAGGGTCTCGGTCTCCAGCCACATGAGATTGTAGGGTTCCAGCGCCTGGGCCAGTTTGATGGCCCCGCCCAGCTTGAAGGTAAAGGCCACGTCCAGGGCGATCCCCACATCCGGCCCCAGGGCTTCGCGAAAGGTGCCCACAATCGCCTCCGCGCTGCGGATGGTAGCGGGCGGGCAATCCCCGGCCCGATTCCAAAAACGGTTGAGCACCGGCTGCACATCGGCCCGATCTTTCAGCGGGAACAGGTTGGTCTTGATGGCGGTGTAGCCCCGTTCCAACACCTCGTCGGCCAGACGACGCAGATCGTCGGTTGTCTCCACCGGTGGCAGACCCAGGGTTTTGGCGTGGGCTGCGCGCACGCTGCCACAGTGGGACCAATAGAGGCGCAGGCGATCCCGCATTTTGCCGCCCAGCAATTGCCACACGGGCGCGCCCAACTCCTTGCCCCGGATGTCCCACAGGGCCGAGTCGATGCCCGACATGGCTTTGTAGGCGATCCCCCCGGTGTGGCGCACTGACGCCGCGGCCAAATCCCACCAAATGGCTTCGGCCTGCATGGGGTCCCGGCCAATCACCCACTCGCTGTAGCGCTCCACGGTTGCTGCCACCGGCCCCGGCGATCCCCAGTCGGTGCAGTCGCCCCAGCCCACCAGCCCCGGCTGATCAGTCTCTACTTTCACAAATGTCCAGGGGCGAAAACCGCCGTCCACAAGGAAGGTTTTGATGGCTGTGATTTTCATTGAAATGCCTCTTCAACAGAAATGGACGCTGGTCTTTGGAAATTCGGGTGATTAGCCAGATCAGCGCTGATTGAGTAGGCTGGGACTGTTTCCAGCCGTATCGAAATCAAGCGGCTCTTCACTTGAGTTCCAGTTGAGCCTGGACGCTATGATACACTGGGGTCTATGATCGTCCAATACTTTCCCGAAAATGATATGCTCTATATTAAGCTAATGGATGGCGTCAGCACAGAATCCGAAGAGGTTGCGGCTTTTGTTGTATTGGATTTTGATGCAGAAAATCGCGTGCTTGGCATTGAAATCGAAGATGCCAGCCAGCGGATGGACCTATCGAAGCTAGAAATATCCTCCTTACCTCTCGTCGATCTCCTGTTCAGCCAACAACGAACACCCGCAATCGCGGCCTGACTTCCTCATCGCATGCGTGACGGCGACATCCACATATCCGGGTTGCCACCCAGCGCCCGTTTGACTAGCTCCGTCACCCGGTTCAACTCAGCGACAACATCCGCCGACAACTCCAGCTCCAGTGCGGGCAGATTCCACGCCACCTCTTCCGGCTTGCGCGCCCCCACCAGAAATGATGTGACACCCGCCTGCTGCTTGATCCAGGCGAGGGCTACCGCGGCCATCGGCTGTCCCAGACTATCAGCAATCTGCCGTATGTCGGCCAGCGCGGCAAAGACCTCCACCTCGCCGCCAGCCTCTCCGTGGGAAGATTGGGGTCGGCTGTCCGCATAGTGGCGGGTACGGGCCAATCCCTCGGGCACGTCATCCGCGCTGGCATAGCGGCCAGTGAGCAACCCCTGCGCCAACGGGCTATAACAGATGATGCCAACGTTTCGTGCGATGCATAAAGGCTGCACATCGCGTTCGATCACCCGCCAGAGCAGGGAAAAAGGCATCTGGTCAGTGACCACATCCGTCAACTCCAGAATGGCAGACAGATCCTGAACCCCAAAATTACAGACGCCAATCGCACGGATCTTGCCCTGGCGTTGCAACGTTTCCAGTGCGCCGACAGTCTCTTCCAACGGCACATTCCAGTTGGGCCAATGAATTTGGTAGAGGTCAATTGTGTCGGTTTGCAGATTGTGCAGGCTCTGCTCGCAGGCGGCGATCACATCGCCCGCGGCCAGATGGGAAGGGCTGACTTTCGTGGCGATGACAGCATCTTGACGACGACCGGTCAGCCCTTTGCCCAACACCCGTTCGGAATGGCCTGCCTCGTAGCCTTCGGCTGTGTCGAAAAAATTGATACCCGCATCCAGCGCGGCGTGGACTGTGGCGACAGAATCTTCTTCGCTCTGATCGCCCCACACTTTGCCTCCCGCAAAGGGCCAGCAGCCCAATGCGATAGCCGAAACGTCAATGTCTGTGTTGCCCAGTTTGTGGTATTGCATTGATTTCCTCCTACAAGATTTGGAGAAAGTAGTTGTGTCGTCTGCCGTCTGTCATCAAAGAGTGCTTTTGCGGCCGTACACACTCAGCCGAGACACCGCTTCCTCATCAATCTCGACCCCAAGCCCTGGGCCTGTGGGCACAGACAGAAAACCGTCTACTTGGTCAAAGGGGGTGGCAATCCCTTCCCGGATGGGGCTGGGTGTGCGGTCAAATTCCATCACCGGCTCCTGTTGATAGGGCAGAGGGTTGC
>JAHEML010000238.1 GCA_024643705.1 Caldilineaceae bacterium
CCAACCATACGTAACCTCTTTTGAAATGGCTTTGATCTCTCTGCTCTGCTGTTGTGGAATGGTGACGAAATACCAGGGAGCCGGCCCGCGCCAATACCAGACTTTGTCGCTGAATTCCATGTGCATTGAATGCTTTCAGACCCTATTCGCTTGGTAGCGAAAGAGTCTGCTCCGGCTATGTTGAGGATACTCGATGAATCCGTGGGCCTGGAAACCCAATTTTTGTAACAGACCAATGGACGGCGGGTTCTCCACACTGGTCACCGCGTCGACAATTTTGAACCCGAAGTGACTGATCCCGTAGTCCAGAACTGCCCGACCTACTTCAAACCCAAAACCCTGACCATGATAGTCTGGGGCAAATGCAAACCCCAAATCCACGTGATCCAGATCGGGTCTCTGCAAGAATCCGCAGATGCCCAGGGGTTTGTCTGCTTTTGTTTCTGCCAAATAATAACTGAACCCTGTATGTTGATAGAGTTTGATGTACCGAGTTGCCAAATAGGTTTCCGCTGTTTGCCGATCGTGGATGTTTCTGTCGCCGATGTATTGTAGCCATCCGGGCGAATTGACCAATGCCAGGATGAATGGAGCGTCGTCAAGGGTAAGTTTCCTGATATTCGTGCGCTCTGTTTCTAGCATCGGGGAATTGATCATGCAAAGGTTTCAGACTATGCTATCTTCGGGTTGCAAGGCTGGCGGACACTGATCATCAAGGATCAAGTATAACACTACCGCCAAGTAGATGGGTGTATGTTGGTTTTTGGGGCGGACCGGGGTCGTCCACGCAGCCCGGCGCTCAAGCCACCGGGCTATCAAACAACGCCCCGTCAACGGGGCTTGTTGCCCCAGAACGGAACCAACGAGCCGGAACCGTCCGGCATCGCCCTGTAGCTCTGGGTCTTTAGCCCAGGGTCGAGACAATCGTCACCTCTATTTCGTCCACATTGAATTACGCCCAGGCACATCGCTTCCATTCACAGGAGATCGCCCATGCAATTCTCATCCCTTCTGCCCGCTCTTTCGGTTGCGTTGCTGGCTGCCGTGGGCAACGGCCTTTTTGCCTTCGGCCAGCGCAAAGCAGAGGTGGTGGCAAACCCGTTTCTCTTCATCCTGTCGGCGTTGATCGTCTGCGCCCTGGCCTTTGGCGTCAGTATGCCCTTTATGCCCCCGGTGGATGGGCTGGCCTATCTGCGCCGCAATTGGCTTTGGGCACTGGTGAGCGGGGCCGGTTTCTACTTCACCTTTCTGGGTTTCTACTTCCTCTACAGCCGTTTCGGAGCCAGCCACTACGCGCTCTACGCCGTGCTCTCCATTCTCACAACGTCTGTGCTGGTGGGGATCGTGTTGATGGGCGAGAAGGTCAACGGTTTCCACCTTGCGGCCATCGGCTGCGCATTGCTCACGGTTGTACTCTTCTCGATCGGGCAGAGCCGCTTGTAGAAATGAACCGCATGTAGAAATGAAACGTGAGGCGTGAAACGTGAGAAGATACGAGCAATCTCACGTTTCACGCCTCACACTTTTTGTTGACCAGGGTCAATGCTATCCGTGCAACTCTGTTTTTTCGCTTTATCAGCGTTGTATCTTACGCCAGGTCGAAGCGATCCAGATTCATCACCTTGTCCCACGCGGCCACGAAGTCAGCCACGAATTTCGCCTGGGCGTCTTGGCACCCATAGACTTCGGCCAGCGCGCGTAGCTGGGAGTTTGAACCGAAAATCAGGTCGATGCTGGTTCCCGTCCACTTGATTTCACCCGTCACCCGATCTCGGCCCTGGAACACATCTGCCGAACCGGCAGATGCCTGCCATTCGGTCTTCATGTCCAGCAGGTTCACAAAGAAATCGTTGGTCAGGCTTCCCGATTGCTCCGTAAAGACGCCGTGGGCCGATCCACCCGCGTTGGCATCCAATACCCGCAAACCGCCGACGAGAACCGTCATCTCCGGCGCAGTTAGGGTCAACATGCGGGCACGATCCACTAGCAGTTCCTCGGCTGGCCGCCCATGTCCGTTCGCATTGTAATTGCGGAAACCATCCGCTGTCGGCTCGAGCACAGCAAACGAATCCACATCGGTCTGCGCCTGCAACGCGTCTGTCCGGCCTGGTGCAAAGGGCACAGTCACTGGGTGGCCGGCCTTTTGCGCCGCCTGCTCGATAGCTGCACATCCGCCCAAAACAATCACATCGGCCAGAGAAACCCTCTTTCCACCAGACTGGGCGCTGTTAAAGCTGGTCTGGATTCCCTCTAATGTGGCAAGAATGGTAGCCAGTTGCACCGGCTGGTTGATGGCCCAATCCTTCTGGGGGGCAAGGCGAATACGTGCCCCGTTGGCCCCGCCGCGTTTGTCTGTGCCGCGGAAGGTAGCCGCCGATGCCCAAGCTGTGGAAACCAGTTGGGAAACGGACAGTCCCGATGCCAGGATAGCAGCCTTGAGTGCGGCGATATCCTGCTCCCCGATCAGTTCGTGATCAACTGCGGGGACGGGGTCTTGCCACAACTGGGCTTCCGCGGGGACCAATGGCCCAAGGCAGCGGGTGATCGGCCCCATGTCCCGGTGAGTTAACTTGTACCACGCCTTGGCAAAGGCGTCGGCAAATTCTTGAGGATTCTCGTGGAAGCGCTTGGAAATCGGCCCATAGATGGGGTCCATGCGCAGGGCCAGGTCGGTGGTCAACATCACCGGCGCGTGTCGTTTCGACGGATCGTGGGCATCGGGCACTGCGTTGGCCGCGGCTGGGTCGGTGGGAATCCATTGCCATGCGCCTGCGGGGCTTTTGGTCAGGTCCCACTCATAGCCAAAGAGCGTGTCGAAGAAGCTGTTGTCCCACGCAATTGGGGTGGGGGTCCAGGCACCTTCCAGCCCGCTGGTGATCGTGTCGCCACCTTTACCACTGCCAAAGCTGTTCTTCCAGCCCAGACCCTGCTCCGCCAGGGTTGCGCCTTCGGGTTCGGGGCCAACCAGGGCCGCGTCCCCCGCGCCGTGGGTTTTGCCAAACGAGTGTCCACCAGCAATCAGCGCGACTGTCTCCTCGTCGTTCATTGCCATGCGGGCAAATGTCTCGCGGATGTCCTTACCGGCAGCGATCGCGCTGGGAACGCCATTTGGTCCTTCTGGGTTCACATAGATCAGACCCATCTGCACCGCGGCCAGAGGGTTTTCCAGGTCACGGTCGCCGCTGTAGCGTTTGTCGCCGAGCCACTCGCTCTCTGGCCCCCAATAGACATCTTCGGGTTCCCAAACATCTTCGCGGCCACCAGCAAAGCCAAAGGTCTTGAAACCCATTGTCTCGAGCGCGCGGTTGCCAGCCAGAATCATCAGATCGGCCCAGGAGATTTTGCGGCCGTACTTCTGCTTGATGGGCCATAGCAAACGGCGTGCCTTGTCCAGGTTGGCGTTGTCGGGCCAACTGTTCAGGGGAGCAAAACGCTGCATCCCCGCGCCGCCACCGCCACGCCCATCGTGGATGCGGTAGGTGCCCGCGCTGTGCCAGGCCATCCGAATAAAGAGAGGCCCGTAATGTCCATAGTCAGCCGGCCACCAATCCTGGGATGTGGTCATCACGGCGTCGATGTCCTTCTGCAGGGCATCCAGATCAAGGGTCTTGAATTCCTCGGCATAGTTGAAATCTGCGCCCATTGGATCAGATGCGGGCGAGTTCTGTTGCAATACTTTTAAATTCAACTGGTTGGGCCACCAAACTTGGTTCGATGTGGCCGCAATGGCCGCGTGGCTGTGTGATCCGCCCATGACTGGGCACTTGCTTTCGTTGTCCATGTTATCTCCGTCCATGTTATCTCCGTCCATGTTATCTCCGTCCATGTTATCTCCAATCGTGTTCTACTGTTTCAACCCGGCTAAAACCACTTCCATTTTACAATTTTCTTGTTCGCTTGTGAAATACCCAGCCCCAAACCCGTCACAAACACGCATCAGGTTGTGGCTGCTTGCCAGCTAGTGTGTGCCTTTTTCACCATCGCTCTGGATTCCGCAAGCATGTCGAATGTATCCAATTCTTCTAGGGCCACCCAGCGAGCATCGGCAGCGTCGTCGCCTGGGAGCAAGTCGCCGGAAAGGTGCCGCCCCCAATAGTCCACAACGACGTAGTGGTATTGCACCACTCCGTCCTGGTCGTGGATAATCGGTTCGAAGACGCCCACCAGATCACATATCTCCACATCGATCCCGCACTCTTCCATCACTTCCCTGCGTGCACCCTCTGTCAGCCGTTCGCCCACATTCAGCAGTCCGCCAGGCAGCCCCCACTGGTCCTTATTGGGGGGCTTGCCCCGTTGTACCAGCAGCACATGGCCCATCTCGTTAAAAATAGCTGCCGCCGCGCCCACCAATGGAGCAAGTGGATATTCGCGTTGAATACTCATGCCACGCCGTCATCAATCAGCGGGGTATTTTGGGTTGTGGGCAGCAGGGGGCGCAGCCGCCAGATGAGATAGAGCGGGAGCAGCGCGACCACGGTCAAAACAATTTCCACTGTGGTTACATTGGTGTAGCGCAGGGTCAGCAAGGCAGCCGCGTTAAAGATGGCATGGGCCGCCATCGCGCCCAGCACCAGCCTGAAGTCCCGGCGTACAACACCCAACAGCACCAACAACGAAAGGCCAATGTGCAACGTAATAGCCGTGACGCGCTCCCAGACGCCGAGGGCAATGGGCAGCCAAGTGAGAGTGCGTACAGCTTCGATCTGGGTGGCAATGGCAGCGGCCTGGGCTGGATCGACCTGTTGTGTCTGGGCTAGGATGCTGTCCCCGGTGGTGAGCAGTACAATGTTGGTAATGGCCGCGCCACCCACCAGCAAGATCGCCTCGATCCCCCCGTGGCCTGCCCCAAACATCAACCCTTCTTTCCAGTCCCGGGCGCCTTTGGCTGCCCAACGCAGAATGATGTAGCGAGCGCCTTCTTCAAAAAGACCAGAGGTCAGGGCCAGCACGACGAAATTGACCCAGAATACCCGGTCTTCACCCCAGCTTTTCGCGTAGGGGTTGACAAGAGCCGCCATCCCAAGCAGGAGGGGAATGCGGATAAGCTGGCTGAGGGGAAAGGTTAGCGCACCCCACCCCAGGCTCTTCCAGGACGCGCCAAAGCGGCGACGAATCCATAACGCAAGAAGCAGCGAACCAGCCACAACCGCAATTAGCTGGACGATAAGCATGAACAAAAGAGATGTATTCACCGGAAACCTCCCTCGGCAAAAGAATAAAGGACCCTTCCCTGATTGTACGTCACCCTTCCCGACGAAACAAAGAGCAGGCTGCCGGGCTTGCCCAGAACAATCGGCTGTGCCTATAATGATGACAACTTTCCCCCATGCTGGTCGTAGTGTCCTTGGTATTCTCTACAGCCAATGGGCCGTAACCATTTGCCTGCAAAGGTGTTCTGATCTGTGGTCGACAACGAGCGCTTGACCAACAAACGTCCGACGGACGATACCATACAGGATCACTTTTCTAATGGTCAAAAGATTGACCGTCAGCCGCGTGAACCTGGGTTGGATGACGTCAAACCTGACGCTGCTGGGTCTGAACCTGTGTTATCTCAGACTTCGTCATCTCAGGGCGTGTCATCCCAGCGGGCAGCAGAGGCTTTGTTAATCAACCAAGCCAAACAGGATGCCAAGGCGTTTGGTCTTCTGTACGAACGCTACGTAGACCGTATTTATGCCTACATTTACAACCGAACCCATAACGTCCAGGAGACAGAAGACCTGACGGCCCGCACCTTTTACCGGGCGTTGGCTAAACTGGACAGTTACGAGGATCGGGGGTTGCCCTTTTCGGCCTGGCTCTATCGCATCGCCCACAATCTGGTCGCCAATCACCACCGGGACAACAGCCGCCGACAATTCGTCCCGCTAGAAATTCTCAATATCCCGGGGCAACGGCGCAACGAGCCAGAAGAAGTGATCGACAGGGAAGAAGAACACGAAACCCTGTGGCAAGCCATCGAACGCCTGCCTGCCGAGAGGCGCGATCTTCTGATTTACAAATTTGGCAATCGCCTCTCCAATCTGGAGATCGGTGAATTGATGGAGAAGAGCGAAGGCGCGATCAAATCCCTCTATTTTCGGACACTGGCCGCGCTGCGCAAGGATTTGAAAGAAGACACTGTGGGAAAGGAAGATGGGGATGAACCAGGGGAATAGCACCACAAACAGCTACTGGCAGTGGGCCACCGCGTGGGGTTCACTGTGGCCCACAACTCTGTCGGAGAGAATTCCACAGGGTTGGTTGGAAATGGTCGGCTGGGTATCCACAGACGAAGAGACCGACGAACACCCAATCAATATCCTAAATGCCCACGCGCAAGGGCT
>JAHEML010000239.1 GCA_024643705.1 Caldilineaceae bacterium
AAGCCGAAAACAGCGGTCGTCAATTCACCCCGCTGGGTCATCAGGGGGGTTTTGACGCCGAAATAGGCCCGGTATGCTTGGGAATGACCATCGATCAACAACAATTTTGGCATGATGTGAAAGCCGTGATTACACCCTTATTCTACGGCCAGTGAACCTGCATCCACCAGCTTTCGCACCGATTCAATCTTCAAGATTGAGCGCAACGTGCGCATTTTGCGTCCGATATCCAGCCGATAGAGGCCGGTGGGCAGATCCAACACAAAGTTCTTTTGCGAGCGATTGACCAGCACTATCACATCTTTGGGGTCAAGAGCCCATGTCACTAGGTCATCCTTGCTGTTTTTCGCCATTTCCGTTTCCTTTGTTCAAGGAGCAACCAGCCCCAATCAGTGCTGATCTCCCTGGCCGCTGATTTCTCAAACAGATACAATCTCGGCTATCCGATAGCCATCATTGTACTAACGCCCTTGGCTTTTGACAAGATCAACCACGCGAAATAGGGTCGAACCACGCCGACCCTTTCGGCCCAATCCCAAGGCTTGGCCCACGTCCATGGTGACCATAAGCGCAAAGCCCGCGGTATAGAGCAACAGAAAGGGGATGGACCACCACTGATCATAGGCCACCGCCAGAATGACACTGCCCAAGGCATAGAGGGCCAACAATGCCTCGCCCAAAACCAGTGGGTTTAGCGTCAACGCATATCCGCTACCCCGCCACGAATCAGCCCGATCCTGGACGCTGAATTTTGGCGTGCGCAGAAAGGGACCAGACAAGCCAGCAAGCCCTTGCCAAACAGCCACACTATTGTTCAGGCACAGCCCCATCCCCAGCAAGGTGAGCACAGGCAGATAAGCCCAGCGGCGCAACCACAGCCGGGGCGAGAGCCGGTGCTGGGCCACGGCATAGAGCAGAGGCGGCCCCACCGAGGCAACGCTAAGCCAGGCCAAGGGGCGAAAGGGATCGACGCCCAGCAGCAGGAGAAGTGGCGTGATCAACAGCAACAGCAATAGCATGGGGTGGAGCAGATAGTTGCCCAAATGAAAAAGGGCAGCCAACCGGGCGGGCAGGGGCCATCCGCTGTGCAAGACAGCACCACCAAGCTTCTTGAGCGTTTGCACACTGCCTTTGGCCCACCGAAACTGCTGCCGTTTGAATGCCAGCAATTGGGGCGGAATCTCGGCGGGTGCAACCAGATCGGGCAGAAAGAGGGGGCGCCAACCGGCCAGTTGCGCCCGATAGCTCAGGTCCAGGTCTTCGCACAAGGTGTCGGCCTGCCAGCCACCCACGGATGGATCTTCGATGCAGGCTCGTCGCCAGACACCGCCAGAACCATTGAAGCCAAAAGGGTAACCCGCTGCTTGTCGGGCGCTCTGCTCTACCACAAAATGGCCGTCCAGAGCCAGAGCCTGGCAGCGGGTCAGCACAGAATAGTCCCGGTTCAGGTGGCCCCAGCGCGCCTGAACAAAACCGATCTGAGCTGCGTGATCACCCAGGAAATGGGGGATTACGTTGAAGAGAAAATCGGATGGCGGCTCAAAATCCGCGTCAAAAATAGCGATGAATTCGCCAGCAGCACTGGGCAATGCATCGGCGAGTGCGCCTGCCTTGTACCCCACTCGGTCGGCACGATGAATGATCTGGATATCGATCCCCCGGGCAAGCCAGAAGTCGACGCGGCGCTGGATGATGGCTGTTGTCTCGTCGGTGGAATCATCCAAGACTTGGATTTGCAGCCGGTCTGTGGGATAGTCGAGTGCCGCGCAGGCATCGATCAGACGAATGATGACGTGCCGCTCGTTGTAGACCGGCAACTGGACCGTGACAGAAGGGAACTGCGCCGATGGGGCGCTGGGGCTTGCGTTGGGCTGACGATGGCCCAGGAGGTGCAGAGTCAACCAAAGAGCATGGAGGCCATACAGTCCAAGGCCAAGTGCAGCCAGAGCATATAGAATCTGGACCAATAATACCAACGCGCCCGCACCCATACAGTCACTTGCCTTTGCACAAAAATAGACCGACGGGTCTCTCCCCGTCGGCAATAGCGGAACATAACTGTACAAGTATAGCTGAAACCAAAACGCCCACCAAATTCGGGCTGTTTCCCGTCCGGACGTTTGTATCTGGTTCGTATTTGGTTTGTATCCCCACGGAATACACCAACAAGGGGTGGAGACCGCTGCCGGTTTCCACCCCTTGATTCAGAATTTCGTAAAATAAGTCTTATGGAATTTCATAGGCGCTGCTTGCAACAGCGCAAGCATAAAGCACCCATTCTCTTCAAAATTGCCAGAGCCGAGGACTAATCTGGAATTTCGTCGTGCTCTTGCTTGAACTGGGCAACAATCCCATCAATCAGATGGCTGGGCACTGGTTCGTAGTGATCAAACTCGATGGAGTAGATGCCCCGGCCCTGGGTCATGGAGCGCAGGTCGGTTCCGTAGCGTAGAATCTCGGCCAGCGGAACCTGGGCACGGACGATCATGCGATTGGCGCGTTGCTCCATACCCTGCACCCGGCCCCGCCTCGTGTTGAGATTACCCATGACATCGCCCATATACTCTTCTGGCACTGTCACCTGAATGTTGTAGATCGGCTCCAACAGGGCTGGGCCAGCCTCGCGCATGGCCTGCTTGAACCCTTCGCGGCCAGCTGTCTGGAAGGCGATGTCCTTGGAGTCCACCGGATGGTATTTACCGTCGTAGACAACCGCCTTGACATCCACGATAGGATAGCCCGCGATCACACCCTGATCCAGCACTTGGCGAATGCCCTTTTCGATGGAGGGAATAAAGACGGTGGGGATAGCACCGCCGAAAACCTCGCTGGCATATTCAAACCCAGTACCCCGCTCCAGGGGCTCCACCCGCAGTTGGACATCGGCAAACTGGCCGGCACCGCCTGTCTGCTTTTTGTGACGATAGTGGGCGTCCCCGTTACGCGTTACCGTCTCCTGGTAGGAGACTTTGGGCAGGGCGGTGTCAACCTTGACGCCAAATTTGGTATCCAGGCTGCGAATAGCCGCATCGATGTGAGATTCGCCCATGCCCTGCAGAACGTTCTGCTTGGTGGCCTGAATATACTCAATGCTCAAAGTTGGGTCTTCTTCTGTCAAGGCATGGAGAGCCTGGCCCATTTTGGCGCTGTCGGCTTTGGTAGAGGGCGAGACAGCCACAGTGTACAGGGGCTTTGGGAAAACAGGGGGTGTTATGACAACCGAATGAGAATGATCGCTGAGGGTGTCGGTTGTTAATACGGTATCCAGCTTTGTGACAACACCAATATCGCCAGCAATCAGCACATCTGTGGCATCCAACTCTTTGCCGGATACAAGAAAGACGTTCTGCATGCGTTCGTCGTTTTGGACGCGGGAATTGTGCAAATGGCTGTCTTTTATAACCGAGCCAGAGAAGACGCGCACATAGTTCATGCGCCCCACATAGCGATCTACAATGGTTTTGAAGACCAAGCCAGCCGTCGGCCCATCGCCCTGGCTCTTCAGTAAGGAGATTTTGCCGTCCATGGTCGCCTCTACCGAGATTTCGTTGGGAGCCGGCACATAGCTTGTCATCGCCCGGATCAGGCTATAGAGGGCAATATTGCCTGTGGCTGTCCCACAGAAAACCGGCACGATCTTGCCGCTGCGCACACCATCATGCAGGCCATGGCGTACTTCGTCTTCGGTCAGTTCTTCGCCTTCAAGATACTTCATGATCAATTCGTCGTCGGTTTCGGCGGCGGTGTCCACCAGTTCTTGCCGTGCCGCAGCCACTGCATCCAGCATGAAGTCGGGAATATCGTGGGGTGTCTCATCGCGCCCCCGATACGCTTTGAGATCGACCAGATTCACGACGCCTTCAAAGCTTTCGGCACTCCCAATAGGAAGCTGAAAGGGTACGACTTTACTGTCGGAAAATGTTTCTTGCAGGTCAGTCAACACTCGCTGGTAGTTGGCGTTCTCCCGATCCATCTTGTTCACAAAGACCAGGCGCGGTTTTTGGGCAGTGTCCAATCGTTCCCAGGCCAATTCTGTGCCAACCTCGACGCCGGCCACCGAATCCACCACAACCAGGCCCGCTTCGCACACGGCCAATGCGCTGATCACTTCTCCCATAAAATCGAGATAACCGGGGGTATCGACCAAGTTCAATTTCAGACCATGAAAATTGACAGGCACGACAGAGAGATTGATGGAAATTTGTCGGCGATGCTCTTCTGGATCCCAATCGGAGACGGTTGTGCCATCTTCGATCCGGCCCATGCGAGAGAGCGCGCCAGAGTTGAAAAGCAGGGCTTCGGCCAGAGATGTTTTGCCGGAACTACCGTGTCCTACTATCGCCACATTGCGAAGCTGCGACGTGGTGAACTTAGCCATACATCCTCCTCATTTCAGCGGGAATACGTTGAAGATAAAGACTTTCGGTCGAGAGAAATGTTGGGCATCTCTCTGTATCGACGGGTATTTTTGATTACTCCAGAGTTGGGTCAGATTTCGATTGCCGCGATACGTGGGGGTGGCACTCGAAACAGCAAGCCGGTAGGACAGGAAATCGATGGGATGAAGAAGGAAGAGGCCATGCGATTTACCGACAGCCGAGTGGATTGTACTGAAAATTGATGCGAATGTCAACGATGTAAATTTTGGTGATTGGACGGGCCCAGTCTTGATCGATTCTGTCCGTACCCAAAGCATATTCAGCAGGCCGCTGTACATTTCCCCATCCGGGTGGCTTTGCCCCTCACTCGGCATCTGGTATGATCCCGAGTGGCGTGCATTTGGCCCAAAACAGTTCCAGCGAGCAACCCAACACGTATGCAATCAAACGATATGCAATCAAACGATCCCGTTCATTTGGCGAGTCGGTCAGCCGAAACCGACGACAACACGGAAGACAATATGGACGACAATGCCCCAGGCCGAGAGGAAGGTAAACCCAGCGCTTTCGCCTGCGACCTGCACCCGCCCACACCACTGGCCTACCCCACGCGTCTGCTCCTTGTCTGCCATGCCGAGAACATGCAAAGACGCCACCTCCACCTCACCCCGAACGAAACCGGTTTGTCGGCCAAAGGGTGGGAGCAATCGACTGCCCTCGCCCAGTGGTTACACGCACATGAAGAGATCGACAACCTGCTGACGGACAGCAGGCTAAGTGCCCGGCTGACAGCCCAACGCATCGGCCAACAACTGGGCCTGCGCCTTCAGACAATCCCCGATTTCCCCCAGGGGAGCGAACTATCCTGGGCCTTGCGACCACCATTGCCAGGTGGCACAGCCCCGGTTGATCTCGTATTATCCAACGAAGCACCCACCGAGCTTGGGGCGGCAACCCGGACGGCGACCAGTACGGGAGCCGGGGCGGCGCCAGAAAGCCATTTCAGGGCGCTGACCCAATATTCCGCCTATTCCGAACAATTGACAGCCTCTCTTGCGCGTCTCCTGTTGGGCAAATGGGGTATGGCCAATCTCTTGGTTGCCGATGGGGCCGCCATTGCAACCCTGCTACGTTCTTTTGCCGCTGGCTCTCGCCTGGGTGTCGCTGTTTCTCACACATCCATCAGCGAAGTGGTCTATCGTGATGGGTACTGGTCGTTGGCCTATGCCAATCGCGTCGAGCATCTGACACGGCCATCTGTGGCTCCTCGATCCATACCACAAGAGCAGCTTTCGCCAGCGGCAACCCATCCAAACTTGACGATCGAAAGCGAGAAGCTAGCCGCTTTTTATGATCGGGTCGTGCTCTCGCTGGAGGAAAAAGCAAAAGAAGCCCCCCAGGATGAACAGCCAGCCAGCATTAGCCTGAACGCAGATATGAGCGCAGAACAGATTCGAACTTTTGCCGGGCTGGAAGACAATTGCCGCCTCCTGCTGGTGGGAGCAGGCTCGGGCCAGGGAGCGTTGAGTCTGGCCCAAACCGGCATCGGCGAAGTCGTCGGTATCGATGTCAGCCCCATTATGCTGGAAAGAGCCGAACTTCTGCGCTTGAATGCCACAGACGAACGCTTGCGCCAAGTCAATTTCCGGCTTGCGGCCGTACATGATCTCCCCTTCCGTGATGGACGATTTGACGCAGCCCTGTGTGTCCACCTCCTGCACCATTTAGCCAACCCAGGGCCTGCTCTACAGGAACTGCGCCGTGTGCTCACACCGTCAGGCAAACTGATTCTGATCGACATCGACGGCTCGCCTGATGCTGTGCGCCGGGCAACCCAAAACGCCATCGAGAGCAAGCGCAACCCAACCCATGCTGCAACCCGCACCAAAGAGCGGATGGCAGCCATGTTGAACGAAAACGGTTTTCAGGTGGAAAAGGAGCAACACT
>JAHEML010000240.1 GCA_024643705.1 Caldilineaceae bacterium
GATTAGAGACTGACACCGACGGGTCATCGCAACCAAATCTCTCATCGCTCAACCTCATCTCTCCCATGTTTACTCCCCAATCTCCACAACCCCCACCGCCCCTGCCAGAGTGCGCCTGTCTCTGTTCAGGCTGATGCGTAGAAATGCCTCGAAGGGGTCGACAACTTGGGCCGCGCTGGTTGGCGTAGCCCCTTTCACCCCAACAAGTGCCAGGTAGTTGCCCCGCAATTTTTCGAGAGAGAGATCAGCCCCCAAAGAATTGAGCGCTGAAACCGCGTCGTCGGTCAAGAAATCGCTGGCGTTGCCCTTGCTGGCAACCAGCACGATGGAGCCGTCGGGGATGGCCGCGATGAAAGCCGCCAATGTCTCGCTTTCAAAGGCGTTGGCCGCGGTGTCAAAGCCTTGGCTATCCACAACCCCGCCGCTTTCCCGGTCCAGCACAGTGACATTGATCCCCCGCCGCCCCAGGCTGCCATCAGTCTGCCCGCCATCCTGATCAAACAGGGCCATGAATGCGCCATCGGCAAAGGCTTTCAGGTCCGCGTCGACGGGCAATTCGACCCCGGTGCTGCCGATGAGCCGGTTGCCCCCCAACACAGAGCGGGGCGCGGCCGCGTAGCCCCAATCCAGGCACAACCGGTTGACCGTGTCCAGCAGAATGTTGCCAGGCACGCTCCACTCCACCGTCTGCCAATCGTTGACCAGCACTCGCTCGTCCAGCCGCGCGCCGTTGACAATGGGTGTCACACGTTGGGCGTCGCTGCCGGGATAGTCGAAGGGGCGGACTTGCAGCCGCAGGCGATAAATTTTCGCCCCATCCACGCCGCGCAGGGGCAGAAGCAAACAGCTTTCCTGCTCCACTGCCCAAATACCGGGCAGGCCATAGGGGGTGTCCACCGGTGCATCATCCCAGCCCTCGGCCCGATAGGCGAAGGTGTCGGGCTGGCCCAGTTGAAGTTGGAACTGATCGCTCCCCGCTGGCTGGATCACCCGGTAGGCCTCGATGCCATCCCCCGTCCAGAAGGGTGCTGCATCCAATGGAAGGGTGGCTTTGTAGAAATCCCAGGTAGCTTGCCAGTGGTCGGCGTAGGGGAAGCGCTGGGGGATAGGCGGCATGAGCAGGACATACCCCACGTTGTAGAGGTACATCAATTCGTTGGCCTGGGCCTGGGCCGCAGCAGCAAGGCCGGGGGCTACTTCTCCACTAAATTCCACATCCCGAATTGCCTGAAAGAGGGGCAGCCGCTCGAAATAGCCCATTTTGAAATCGGGTGCACGGCTGATGTTGCCGCCGATCATGGGTTTGCCATGCACCGACTGGTAGTATTGGAGAATAGTGCGTTCGGCGCCAAAGACACCAAAGCTGTTGCGCCATCCCAGGGGCGCATGCATCACGGCCACAGGCGCGGGGTCGGCAGCGATCTGGGCATAAGCTGCCGGAACCCGATGATCCGAGAGGGGCAAAGGCAGGGCAAGATGCTCGAAAAGGACGGCTCCGGTGAGGAGAGACGCGAAAAGAAGGGTAGGAAAGCGACTGGCGACAGACAGAGGGGCGACAGACGACGGACGACGATTGTTGGTTGTCTGTCGTTGTCTCCATGTAGCCAATTGCCCCAGCAGCCAATAGGAGCCATAGGCCGCCAGCATTGCCAGGGCCAACATCAGCAGCACGCTGTTGCGGTTGGGCGCGCGGTTGGCTTTGATGATGGGCAAAAAGTGTAACAGGGCATAGGGCAGGGGAAAGCTGGTTTCTACGCCGTCCAGGTTGAAACGGTATTGGCCGTTGATCTGCAAAAAGGGGCCAAGGGTAAAAAGGCCAAAGGTTAGGGCCGTCCATGCCCAGACGCGCACTCGCTTGCGATACACGATCAATCCCAGCAGCGCCAGCCCGCCGCTCACCCAGCCGATGAAGACGGTGTTGATATCCCGGAAACCGTCCACGCCGCCGCCTTCCAGCGCCCGTAGTTGAACCCGGCGCAACTCGGCAACCAGATCACCGCCGAAGATGGGATGCAACACCGTGGGCCTGAACCACCCGAACAAATCTGTGCTGAGGGGAATGGCCTCGCCCCAGCCTTTCAACGAGAAATCGCTGGTGAGAAACTGGCGCAAAACGGGTACAAGCACCGGCGACCAGAGCAGGAACGCGGTGAGGCCGAGAAGGAGGAGGGGGGAGAGCGGGAATTGCGAGTTGCGAGTTGCGGCTGATTGCTGCGCATTTGAATCTTTGTATTCTTGGGTCGAAAAGAGGGTCACCAGCACGACAATCAGGGTGAAGATCGCCAGGAAAACCGCGGTGATCATCTCGGCCAGACCGTTGAAGGCGAAGAATACCCCGGCCAGCAAGGCGGATCGACGACGGGCCGCGGGGCTGCGCTTCCCATTCAGCGCTTGCAGCAAGGTGAGCGCATAGAAGGGGATCCATTGGGTGGTCACCATGTCGTAGTGGCCCAGGGTGGCGTAAATGGCCCGGTTGGAGGCAAAGGCGTAGAGAACCCCGGCAAGAAGTGATGCCAGGACAACGGGATGGCGGGAGGGCCAGATAGGGTCGCCGGTCGTCGGTCGCCGGTCGTCGGTAAAAATGTGGTTTGCCAACACGTAGCGGGCCAGCAAAAACGCTCCATAACCGCTCAATACGGTGCTGAATAGAACCGTGACGTTGCTGGAAAAGACAAGCCCGATGGCAAGATGCAGGGGTTGGGCAACAAGGGCATTGAAAAAGTTGTAGGTGTAAAGAATCAGATCGATGCCCAGGGGATAGTAGATCAGATCGCTGTGCAGGGGGCTGGCAAGGCTGTCGATCAGCGCGTGTTTGAAGTACCAGATGTTCCAGATAAAGGTCGATTCGTCGTAGGCCCACTGGGCCGCGCCAGGGACGAAGTCGAAAATGTGTAGGGGCAAGGGCCAGGAGAGGATAAGGGCCAGGAGGGAAAAGAGACCCAAAACCCAGAGGGATTCACGCTTCGGCACGGCTATCTACTTCTCCGCAACACAGATGACGCTCGACCCAACGGGGAGAACGAACCGATCCAGGAGTTCGGCTTCCACCCAACCCACAATGTGCAACAGCGAATTGACCGGCTCTGGTGTTGGCTCCATCTCCACCTGATAGACATCCTCGTCCGCCGTCAGATGGGGGCTGTCCAGTTCGGGTGCATCCGGGCGCAACAGGCGCATACCCGCAATGAGAGGGAAGACGAAGAAGTTGTTGTAGCTGGCCTGCTTCACCCGAAAGCCAGCCAGCCCGAGTTTTTGGCTCAATTCGGGGATGGTGTAACGTCGCTGGTGTTCGTTGATCACATCGTTGTAGCTCCACAGCCACATAAAGGCAGGCACAGTCACCATGAGCTTGCCGCCAGGTTTCAACACCCGATAGGCTTCGGCAAAGACGCCCAGCTCGTTGGGGATGTGCTCCACCGTGTCGAGCAGGGTGATGAGATCGAAGGTATCGTCGGGGAAGGGCAATTCGTCGCCCGATCCCTGGCTGGTGATCAAGGCGCGGGCCTTGGCGATAGGCAGAGGCCGGGCGTTGTAGTCCAGCCCAATCACCTGGCCGTAGTGGGATAGGTGATGGGCCATGTTGCCCGCGCCCGCACCGATATCCAGCACCAGACGGGGTGTACCATTTGCCCCTGCCATCTCACGGTCCAAATACTTCAGAATGGCCCGGGTGCGGCTCATAAACCACCAATGTCTATCTTCTTCCAAAACAGTCAGGGCAGGTGTAGGCATCAAAACAACGACTCTCCACTTGGTGAAATAGCACGACAACGCAGTTCATTATACACTGTTCAACGGCAGACGGGCGAAAGTGGTTCGTGGCACAGCCCAACCGGATAGGTAGCTCCGTTGACCACTTCCCCGGCCAGTGATATAGTGTCATCCAAGCCCCTTTCCTCGCCGGGCATACACCCTGGCATACGTGCGCCAGCCATCGACCGATGAAGTTCGGATGAAGTTCGGATGAAGTTATCGACAGCCGCCCATGATGAACAACGCCGCCAACACCAACCCTATCCGCCGTCTTGCCCGCAGCCAGTCGCCCCTGACAGTGGCGGTGGAAATTCTCTTTGCCATTGTTATTGTGGTGGCTTTTCTCTACTCTCAAGACCCCGGCCTTCTCGTCAACGCCCTCCAGCCGGATGCGTCCACCCAATCGCTGATTGGGGCCAACCAAGCACCGAACCCCCCATCGGCCACAGGCGGCCCATCCCTGGCGCGGCTAGCGGGCTTTGATCCAAAGAGCCAGGAGTGCCAGCAGATCATCAAGAATGGCAGTTTTGAAATGGTTGGCGAATGGGTATTGCCCTTGGCCCCCCGCCCCCCGGCCTACACAGATGAAGAGGCCAGCCACGGAAACCTCAGTCTGATTTTGGGCATTGGGCCAAGCGATCAAGCCATCTACAGCGACAGCCAAGCCAGTCAAATCGTCGATCTGCCCGCCATGAGCGAGTCGCTGGTGTTGATGGCAGATGTGTGGCGCACAGCCAGCGGCGACAGCAGCGAACAACAATATCTCGAGGTTCTGGCTGGGCCGGACCGCTACACCCTCTTTAGCGAACAGATCAACCTGCCTGCATGGCAACCAGTGGTCTACGATCTCACCCTGCTGGCAGGCAGCCAGGTCGAGATACTTTTCGGCGTTCGCAACAGTGGCGGCCAGGGCAAAGCCGCGATGGGTATCGACAACGTGCGCCTGTATGCCTGCCAGCCTCTCCCAGCCGACAGCCGGATCGGCGCAGGAGCCAAAGAGACCGCCACGCCCCTTGATGGGCAGGGCACAAAGGAAAACGGGCTATTCTCTCTCCTGTTGCCCTTCATCTCGTTGGTACACCAGCCGGAAGAACCAACCACGCAACCCACAGCCACACCAACCGCCAGCACCATACCGGGAAAACCCACCGCCTGCACCGAAAGGGTGATCAACGGCGATTTCGAATCCACGGACGGCTGGACGATCCCCAACACGCCCCGCCCCGGACGATTTACCACAGACCTTGCCTGGGCAGGCAACCAGAGCATTGCCCTGGGAATTCCACCCGGCCAAGCCAACGCCTATAGCGATAGCACCGCATACCAGTGGGTGAACCTGCCCGCCGACGCCGGTCAGATCACCTTGCGGGCGCGTCTGTGGCGGGCTGGCAGCAGCAACGGGGATATTCACTATGTTTGGGTGGCAGCAGAGGGCAAGACCACCCGCGTTTTGCAAGGGCTGGACGATGGGCAACAGTGGCAGGAGATCAGCTACGATCTAACCTCGCTGGCCGGGAAACGGCTCTTTCTGCTGCTGGGAACCTACAACGATGGGAGAGGAGGTGTCGCCTCTATGTTCGCCGACAGTGTGTCCATTCTCGCCTGCGACAACCCAGCTAGCCCAGGATCAGCCACCCCGACCCCAGCCTCGGCCCCGACCCCAGAGCCAACCAGTACACCGACAACAATCGCGTCTTCGTCCCATGCCCCACCCGCCGAGATGCGCAGCCCAGACTTCGGGGCCAATGGCTTTCTGTGGTGGCGGCCAGAGATAGCCCACCGAGACCTGCAATTGATAGATCAAGCGGGTTTCCGCTGGGTGCGCCAGAGTTTCGCCTGGGAAGATATCCAACCCACATCGGCAGGATTCGTCTGGGATTGGGCTGATCAAGTGGTCGCCCAAACCAATGCACGAGGGCTTTCCCTGGTGGCACGGCTGGGCATGAACCCAGACACATCCAATTTTTGGGCGGGCCGCCCACCGGTATCCAATGCCAAATTTGTAGAGTTTGTCTCGGTTCTGGCCCAGCGCTACAACTGTACACCCCAGGCAGTTGGCTGTGTGCAGGCCTGGCAGGTGTGGAACGAACCCAACTTGGCCCGAGAATGGGGAGGCCAGCGGCCCGATCCCGCGGCCTACGCGAATCTGCTTGGTCGGGTCTACCGGGCCATCAAAGCCGCCAACCCCAACGCTCTCGTTATCAGCGCGGGGATGGCCCCCACTGGCACAGACAACGCGATCGCCATGCCCGACACCCGCTTTTATACAGACATGTATCGGGCAATGGGCGGCAAAAGCACCGGCTACTTCGATCTGCTGGGTGTGCATGCCCCGGGCTTTGCAGCGCCGCCCGAAACCGACCCGGCGCAAGCAGCCGCCAATCCGGCCTATGGCGGCCAGCGCTTCTTCGCCTTCCGCCACGTGGAAGACATTCGCGCCATCATGGTTGCCAACGGCGACAGCGACAAACGTATCGCCATCCTGGAGTTTGGCTGGACAAGCGATCCGGTGAACCCGGACTATGCCTGGTTTGGCGTGGGCGCGGGCATCGATGAGTT
>JAHEML010000241.1 GCA_024643705.1 Caldilineaceae bacterium
AGGGGTCTTGCTCGGGGACGATGAGGCCATTGACCCCATGGGTTACAGTGAGTGTATTTCCGGCGGCGTCGGTGGCAATAATCGGTTTGGCGCAAGACATGGCATCCAACACCGAGACAGCCGCGCCTGTGGCCGGCCTGGTCACAGCGGGCATGATCGCGATATCGGCCATATTGTTGTAGACTCCAATTCGATCCGTAAGCATGTTACCTACCCAATGCATCTGCTGTGCCAACCCCATCTCCTGGGCCATTTTTTGCCATTCCAACCATAGATCACCCTCGCCGATCATCACCGTATGGATTGGGGGCAGAGGGTGCTCTACAGGTAGACCAGCAAGCAGGGCCAGCGCTTTGATGAGATAGTCGAAACCCTTTTTGTAGACCATACGGCCCACAGCCAGCAAAACCAGGGCATCTTGCGGGATGCCCAGTTGGGCACGCAGTTCTGCCGTGCCTGTTGGATCGGGGGTTTTGGCGTTTGGGTCCACGCCATACTCAATCAGGTCGAACTTGGCGAGATCTGCCCCAAGACGCGTAACTGCCACATCACGCAGTGACTGAGAATTGGCAGTGATCAGGCCAGCTTGATCAAAGGTGAATTGGGATAGCGCGCGAAAAAGAGGGTTGCTATCCCCAATTGTTGCATCCGATCCGGGGACAGACACAGCGATGGGGATACCCAATATTTTGCCCACCAGAGCAGCCATCAAACCGTTGGGCAAGGTCCAATGGGCGTGAAGGATATCGGGCTGTGTACGCTGGGCCCACTTCAGGGTTGCCAGAGTACCTGCGGCCAACATCAGAGGGCTTAGCATGTATGTGTTGCGACGCAGATATAGGTCCGCTTCCATGGAACGACCATAGCCCAAAATATGCTGTTGATCTGTCCACGCATAGCGATAAAGAGAAATATCGATTGTGCCTGCGCCGATTTGTGTGTGCATGGGCCTGTCGAAGGCAGCATCGAACGGTGCAATCACAGTCACTTGATTACCCGGTTTTGCCAACTCGTTGCACAGGGACTGCACAAAGTGGCCCATAAAGTCGCCAGTGTATCTTGGATAATTGTGGGTGAGTACGCCGATACGCATCAGCATTCCTTTCTTTTGTGGTGACTCCAAGCAACCCTACCCTAACCCTCCCCAGACTGGGGGGAGGGAACTGGATCGGCTCCTCCCCCCAGTCTGGGGGAGGCTGGGTGGGGGTAGGTAGTTACCTTTTGTGTATCTCTTTTGTGTATCGAGATAGTCGCCTGAAAATCTGTAGGCATTGTCAACCAGTATAGACTTGATAAAGAGAGACGCAAAGTAGAGGGAAGGGTGGGCGAAGGCTACGGTTTTCTTGCTTGTCATATTTGCGCGACTTGCGCATTCCCCCACTTCCGGGATAATAGAAGAGAGGCGCTAAACCGCTCAAGCCACCCTCTTCCTCAATCATCCAAGCCATTGCAGGAGAATGCAGATGAAAATCACCGATCTGAAATGTACAACAATCGGCAACTATCCAATCGTGCGCATCACCACCGACGAAGGCATCGACGGCTTCGGCCAGGCCGAATCGTTCAAACCCTATTTGAAGCCATTCGTCCTCTTTTACAAAGACCTGATCGTCGGCGAAGACCCCACGGATGTGGAACGGGTGATGCTCAACATCCGGCGCATGGGTAGCTTCAAACCCTGGGGAGCGGCCGTGAGCGCGATCGAAATGGCCCTGTGGGACATTGCGGGCAAGGCTGCGGGTATCCCGGTCTACAAACTGCTGGGCGGCAAGATTCGGGACAAGGTTCTCGTTTACAACGGGGCCATCCGCAAGCCAATGGCAGGCAGTTCCCCCCAGGATTATGCCGAAAATACGGCGTGGATGCTGGAAGCCAAAGAGAAGTTCAAGATCGTCAAGCAGGGCATCGGCTATCACAGCGGGATGCCACAAAATGTGCCCGACTTTTCCTATGGCGAGATTCACAAGCGGGGGCGCAGTGCCAACCGGGGGCCGCTGACCGAAAAGGGGCTGAAGCATGTGGTCGCCTGTGTGGAAGCAATGAAAGAGGTGCTGGGCGACGAGGTGGGGCTGGCCCTGGACTGCGGCCCCGGCTGGACGATCCCCGATGCGATTCGGCTTGCCAAGGCAGTGGAGGGGCTGAATGTGATGTGGCTGGAGGATTTGCTCACCGGCGACTACACACCCTATGTCATGGCCGACCAATATCGAGAAGTGACCCGCAGCACCTCAACGCCTATCCACACGGGCGAGCAGATTTTCCTGCGCCAGCATTTCAAAGAGCTTTTCGAGAAGCAGGCTGTCAATATCGTGGGGCCAGACCCGGCGGATGTGGGCGGGATTGCCGAGCTGAAATGGATTGCGGAGTATGCGGACCTCCACGGGATTCTGATGGCCCCCCACGGTACAGGCGACGGTCTGATCGGCCTGGCCGCGCTGGTGCAGATGTCGGCGGCGCTGCCTCGCAACTACATCGCCTTTGAGTATCCTGTGGCCCAGACGGAGTGGTGGTACGACATCATCGAAGGGTTGCCTGATCCGATTGTGGTGGACAGCTATATCGAAGTCTGGGATCGCCCCGGTTTGGGTGTGACCTTCAATGTGAAAGAGGCGAAGAAATATCTGAAAGACGGGGAAGGCGATTTCTTCGATTGATCTGAGTCAGACGTTTTTTGCATTCATTTATCCACAGATGACGCGGGTTTTCGCAGATTCCTGCTGTACCATCCGTGTCCATCTGCGTCATCTGTGGATAGCTCTTCCCTTGGAGTGCCATCGCGCATAGTACCAATATACTATAAAACTCGACCCGCACCCCCTTGACGCCAGCTTAAATCGGCTGTATGATCGTGCAATCTTGTCAATCAACCCGCCATCGACTGAACCTCTCCTCTCACACATCCTCTGCCGGCGGGCATGACTCCATACACAATTAATTTGAGGGAGAACTCTCCCCGGACACGCTGATACCCGACCCGGGCGCGGTCATCGACTACAACCGCTTCGCCTATGTCAGGAATAATCCGCTGCGGTATTCTGACCCAAGTGGGCATTGTGCCTTTGACGAGAACGGCAATATCAATAAATTCGACTGTACAGTCGATGACTTCCAGGCCCTCTCCTGGGAGGATAGAATTAAGTGGGTCGATGCATTTGTGTCTTCCAACAAACTGGAGGCTTGGTTCAACGATATTCGTGGAGTGATCGCCGATTTCTTTGTTGGCGATAGCACTTTTGATGATATGGGCGGTTACGTTGCCTATATGGATGCGGCCGTTCTGCAAGCCATCAATGACGGTTGGCAGATGAACGAGGGTAAACAACCAGTTGGAGCCGGCGGTCTACTTTGGGCGGAATTTTTCAGGCAGAACGAAAACACCAAGGTGAAGAGTAAATCCTCCTTGGACAAATTGCGTCTGGATGCTGAGCAATATGGTGTTGACTATGCCCGGTCGTTGCCCGAATCCCAACGCCGCTACAGCCAGGAAAGTATCGAAGATCAGATAAAGGTCGATGTATTCTTGTGGGGCGCTGATCTGTATCGTTCTCTCTGTCCTTGTGGGCCAGTCAACCCCCGCGACGGATGGCCCTATTTGTCAAAGCTCGGTGGATTGGGCAATGCCGCTTCGCGGTTCGTGTATGGTTCCTACATCAGTGGTGTCTATGGTGCTGGCTATTAATGGAGGATAAATATATGACTACTCGCAATGTTCTGTTTTTCATTATAGCCATAACCATCTCGCTACTGATTTTGTCTGGATGTCAGCCCCGTTTTCGAGACCTGGCGACGGAAAACCGTTCCCAGACCAAATTGATGGATGTCATAGCTGAGGAAGTGACTTCACCTATTTGGTTGAATGACAATCGTGTCGCTTTAACGCGCCATAAAGATTTGGGCCATCGATTTCTTTTGTATGCGACTATTGGTGAGATCGGTTCTTCCCAATATCAAAAGATCGATACGCCTGTACTTATTCGTGGATGTGGCCCCGATCGGCATCTTAACAGTGGATGGAACGAACGTTTGCCGAATGGTAATGTTGGTTACATTTTGAGATGTTATCCTTCCCAAGCACCGGTCGTCAGCGGTTTTTATGAGTGGGATGACGACCTGAAGCAGGCCAAACTTCTCTTTGATCTCAGCGATGGGCCTAGTACAGACAGCCCTGCGGAAGACTTTACGTATGTACAGGATATGACATCTCTGATATACGCCCTGAGTGGGGGTATCCTCGGCGAACTGTTCCAAGTGAAGCCAAGTGGCGAAATAGTGCAACTTGTACCAAATTTCTTCCGAGCCGCTTCACCGGCTTGGTCGCCGGACGGTCAGTGGATAGCATTTCTGGGCAATGAAAGCGATGGCGGTGTGGATATGGATCATATCACCTCCTATTTTCAGACCCGCAACGTCCTCTTTCGTCCCTGGGATGTCTATTTGTTGGATATGGAGGGGAATCCTCGTTTACTGGTGCCTGGTTTCAGTAGCTCGGGCGATCTACAGTGGAAGCCTGGAAGCAACCGATTCCTATCTCTGGTCGGCGAATACGGTGGTGTCCCTGGAGTTTGGCTGATTGATGTTGATACTCGCGATGTGATACGCGTTTGGGATAAACATTCTGACTATAGCTGGTCACCCGATGGGCAGCAGATGATGGTAATTGATGTAAAAAAGGGTGAACGTGAAACGCAAAGCAATCTTCTGGTCTTCCCTGTGGCTATTGGAGAGTAAGAGTTTTTCTGCCCATTTTGAGCAGCTCTGTAGCAACCGACAACACAGGCGCAATCATCGGCGGCAGCACGAACGGACCGGTGAGCTACTACGCCTATGGCGCTGTGCGCAACGGCACGTCAGCCAATCTGCAAACCGACCGCACCCTTCGATAAACTCAGGACATCGCATTCACCGGCCAGAAGAGCGACGGAACCGGGTTGATGTATTACAATGCTCGCTATTATGACAGCGCGCTAGGCCTCTTCCTCTCCCCGGACACGCTGATACCCGACCCGGGCGCGGTCATCGACTACAACCGCTTCGCCTATGTCAGGAATAATCCGCTTAGGTTCAGTGATCCCAGTGGGCATTGTGGTTTGCAGGCAACCGGTGGGCCGACGTTTACGGATTGTCAGGGCGGTGGTGGCTGGGCAGAAGCAATTGCGATTGCTGTCGTTGTTGAGATAGCTGCTAAGATCACGACCCAGGCCATAGAGAATGGATGGACGGTCACAACGCCGACCTACCTGCCACTAGACCAGGAAAGCTTCCCAGGCAACCCGCCGCAACGGGTACAAGTAACTGGCATCCCCCTGGATGGGCAGGTAGCAGAACCCTTTGTCACCACTCCTGTAGAGGTCGACGATGGGTCAAGTGGTGATGTGCTGATACCACCGAAGACACCATCCGCTTCTGAACTAATTGTCCGTATTGCACCATCAGAGAGCCCCATTTGGCAAGGACTAGACAACTACCGCGGTGGTATCCGTATGAGTGGCAGTGGGCGGGACCGAAGATACTATGAATGGGATCATGAACACGGAGGCGAAATTGAGGTTTACGACCGGAACGGAAACCATACAGGCGTTCTGGACCCCACTACCGGCGAACAGATCAAACCAGCGGTGAATGGCCGGGACATCAAGAGGAAATTGAGATGATCGATCTGCTTGCGCAACTCTATGAAGGCAAGATCGACCTTGATCACGCCTACGATATTCTGGAAGGGAATCGGAAGTGGATTTCAGATTTGGGTTTCTCTGAGTTCGAGAGTAGAGCATCACTCCATGCTGCCGGATTAGATGATTTGGTAATATTTCGGTATCAGGGATGGCCAACGACATGTGCCAACTGCCAATTGCCACTGGACTATAAAGTGGATTATTGGTGGTTTACACCCGACAAAGATGAAAAACCTTGTCTGGTTCATATTCACTGTTTGGCGGAGTGGTCGAAAAAGGAGAAATCGTGGAAATTGGCGGAAACAGATATTGAAGAAGGAGAGTCCACCGACTGAACCAATAAACAATATACTTCACCGGCCAGAAGAACGACAAAACCGGGGGGCGCACCCCCTCCCAACCTCCCCCGTGCCGGGGGAGGAGCCGTTGCATCGAAGCCTGTCAATCAGACAGCGACCCGTCCAATACCGTTCATCCCGCCAACAGTTCCCTCACCAGGATGGGGAGGCGGCGGCGCTTGGGGTGGGGTCGCCTCCCCGGACACGCTGATACCCGACCCGGGCGCGGTCATCGACTACAACCGCTTCGCCTATGTCAGGAATAATCCGCT
>JAHEML010000242.1 GCA_024643705.1 Caldilineaceae bacterium
GCGAGCGCAGCCAGCCACACAGTGCATCATTTTGGGCCGGGTCATCTTCTACGACAAGGATGGAGCGAGGAGTGGGTGGTTCGAAGAATGAAAATGAAGTTATCGGTTGTTGGGGTGTACTTTCCTGCTGACTATTGTCAGAATTCTTGTCTTTGATAAGAGTCGGCCAACGAAATCTTTCCGCTCCTTGCATGGTCAACGTGATCTCACGACGGCTCAGGCTCACATCCTCCACCAACACCCGAACCAGATCACCCAGCCAGAGAAATTCCTCGATAGGTTGCTGCGCCCATTCGGGGAGATAGGAGCGATGCAAGCGGCCCACAATCCCCGGTTCCAGATCAATAAAGGCGAACGGGCCGTCGAAGCCACTGACCACCCCACTATGAATCTTACCCAATCGATAACGGGCCGCGGCCATCTCCCATGGGTCGCGCTGGGCAAAGCGCAGGCTGAGCAGCGGGCGCTCCCCCTCCCACCCGATCAACTTGGCGGGGTAGGTTGCGTTGACGGCATAGCGCTCCTTCCACGCTGGTTGATCAATATCCTCCCAGCGCAATTCCCTGGCGCGGATCAAGCCGCGTTGCCCGTTCTCCAATGCCACATGCAACCCAATGGATAGGACACGCTCAACACGAACCTGATGGATTTCACCAATCTGTAACTGGGCAGACACAGCAGACTCCAAAAAATTAAGAGGATCAGGAACAAGCCGAGGAAGAAAGTCGATCCGCTCCAGTATAGCGAAGAACAGATGCTTACGCTACCCCCTTTTTCTAACACATGGATGATATGAAGATGACAAATCTGACAACAAAAAGCGAGTAGCCGGAGTATGGAAACGCGTGTCAGAAATATCACCAATTTACGAGACAACTATCAAAACCCTGTTAAGCATTGTATCGGATAAGCCCTTACACTGTGTCCAAGACGAGAAACGCTCGTCCCAGCGCATGACCCGATACACGGAGGTGAACAATGAACGCAGTGATTACCCCCCCACTCGCATTCGGTCTCAGTTCCCTATTTGTCGTTGGCATGTTAGGTCTCAATCTCTTGTTTGCCAGAATGAGTGGCATCCAAGGCGCAGTTGATGCAGCCGACCGGTGGCTGGTAGGTACTCTAAGCTTTCTCTTGGCTGCTGCAACAGTGGCGGTGCAGTTCTTCGCCATGGTCGGTTGATCCCCAAATCCGGCGAGCGCCCGTATTAAACCGGGCGCTCGCCCCACCCTTTCCAGGAGGACATAATGACTGTACAACTTCTGACCGGACGTGAACCTAGTGGAATGAGTGCACTGAGGCTTTCCCACCCAACGCTGAGGCTGACAACTCCCCCGTAGCCCCAGCCAATGGTCAACATTCTCTAAATTTCTGCAAGTCAAGCCCGGATCATCCTGATCCGGGCTTGACTTGCCCACCACTTTTACCTTCTCCCTTTGCCTTTTGCCTGCCTCCCCTCCCTTCCCCCAATCCTTCCCAATGCAGTATAATATCCCCACCAGAAGCAACCACCTTGCCCCAAAGGACGCCCCAATGGCCGAGAACGATCTGTCTGCGATTGTTGATGGCATCATTCAAGAGATGGAGCGCATCAACGAAGTGCGCGACGCAACCCTCACCCGTAGCCGCGCGCTCATCCGTACTTGTGCCCACAGCATTCGGGCCATGCACCGCCACGAAATGGACGAGGCCGCCGCGCTCCTGGTCCAGGCCCGCCAAGACGCCGACGCCATGGTCGCGCCTCTGGCCGATCTCCCCGACCTTTACTACACGGGCTACACCCAAGACGCGCTCAAAGAAGTAGTTGAGGCCCACCTGGTTTACGCCTTTATCACCGACGGCGACTTTCCCACCCCCGCCGAGCTACAGGTAACCGGAGCCACCTATCTGAAAGGGATGTCCGAAGCGGCCACCGAGATGCGTCGCTTTGCCCTGGACCTCATGCGCCGGGACCAGGTGGAGGCCGCCGAACCCTTTTTGCGCATGATGGACGATGTCTACTCCCTGCAAGTAACGGTCGATTTCCCCGACGCAGTGACCATGGGGCTGCGTCGCCAGACGGATGTCCTGCGGGGCGTGCTGGAGCGCACCCGGGGTGATCTCACCATGGCAATGCGCCAAGAGAAAATGCGTATTGCCCTGCGCGATTTCGAGCAGGCCATCAAAAGCGGAGAGGGCGACGCCTAATGGCAAAAGACCGCTCCCTCGTGCGGGCCAGCGACATCGGTGCCTGGGCCTTTTGCAACCGGGCCTGGTGGTTGGCCCAAGTGCAACATGCAGAACACGAAAATCCTGCCGCTCTCAGCAGAGGCGACGAAGCCCACGCAGCCCATGGTTTGGCCGTCACCCAAGCGGGCCAGATGCAGAAAATCGGCCTGTGGCTGCTGGTGGGCGGGGTTGGATTGGCTGCTCTGCTCATTCTCGTCTGGCTGCTGACAAGTTAAGCAAAATCGGGACCACTTTTGAACACGAACTGCACGAATCTTGCGGTCTAACCTGTAGTATCCGCGTCAATCCGCCCAATCCGCGTTCTACTTTTTCTGCACGGCGCAACTTTCAATTTTTCGGAGTCTCATCTTTGTCTGCCCAACCCCACCCGCTTGTCGCTGCCGCCACAAATGCCCTGCGCCGGGCCGCCCAAACCCCGCCGCCGCCCAACGACCGGCAAGTCCGCCAGCCCGACAGTTGGCTGCTTCGTCATTGCTGGCAAACATTGGCCGCATACGGATCGCCCGAAGTGACCTTTGCCATGGTTGATCTGGCCGGCGCGGGCGAACCACTTTCCCTCTTTCGTGCGCTGCCCCAGCTAGCCGACCGTGCCGAGGGTGATGTGGGGCTGGCAGTTGTGCTTGCCGAGAAATTGCGCCAAATTAGTGGCTTGATCGTCCGTCCATTCGCGGGTGAGCGGGAAAACTGGGCCGAACAATTGCTCTCGGTGGCTTACAGCGCGGCCCGGATCGACGACTTGAGCCTGGCTTTTGCCTGCCTGGAACGGTTGGACCAGCAACCCGCTATCTGGCGCACCGTCTTTGCCCGTACCGAGCTACGCGACCGTCTGGCTCAAACCGTAGCCTATGCTGGCCCACACCCGCTGACCATGCAACTTCTGCGCAACGCCCTGCGCCAACACGACGAACCCGGCGGTCAATTTTTGCTCAGCGTGGGCAGCATCGCCGCCCAGCACATCCGCAACGAGCGCCGGGTGGCGGCCAGCCGCCGTCTTTTGCAACGCTGTGTGGACACCTTTCAATATGCAGCGATCACGTCGCTCATCAGCCGTCGTCACGCGGCCATCACCTTTGGCCTGGCCGGGCAACCAGAGCAGATTTTGGAACAGATCACCATCATCGCCAACGTCCAAGAAGCCCGGCGCATGAGCAACATCTATGCCCTGCGGGATTCCGAGCAACAATTGCTGCGCCAGGTACGACGACCCCGGGCCAATGCCGATGTGGATTTTCAACTTTATACCCTGAAAGAAGCCGTGGAATCTCTCCCCTTAGAGCGAGTGACCCTGGCCCAACGTCAGGCATTAGCCGACAAAGTGGCCGCATTGGGTGGGGCCAGCGATGGCTGGAGTGCCGCCGCCGCCGCAGGTGCTCTTGTGCGTTTGGGCGCGGCCCAGCAGGCCGCCACTATCAACCAACGTATCGATCCGAGCGATCACAGCCGCAGCGAAGCCCATCGAGTCTTGGTGGAGGCCCTTCTGCGCAGCGGTGACGACGAATCCGCAGCCCAACAGAGCCAGGCTGGCTTGCGCTGGGCACAATCCCTGGCCGAGGTTCATCCCGAACGGCTCACCATTTGGGGCATTGTGGAGGCCTATCTGGCCCAGGGCAAGGCCGAGCAGGCATTGGCCCTGCTGGAGCAACGGCGTCCCCCCAGTTTCGCGGCGCGCGTGCGGCGCCTGTTGGGAGAAAAACCCGGCGAAGAGGCCCTGCGTGAAGAGGCCCTGCGTATGCACGCTGCTCTATTGAAAAGTGAGGAGGGCGAAGGGCAAGCTGTTCTCCATCTCTCCCATGTGCGTCGGTGGGCACCCACTCTGTTGGATGGCAAAGCGCTGGCCCTCTTTTACACAGAAAATGTGCTAGAGCCCCTGCTTTCTGCCCAGAATGATCGGGTATTGTGGGCTTTTTTGCCCGATTTATGCCGAGCACTGGGTGGAATTGTGAGCCGGGAATTTCCCACACGGGTAGAAGATGTCTCCGAAAAGTTGGTAGACCGGCTGTATCGTCGCCAGATGGAGCAGAGGGCGTCACTTTCTTTGGGAAATGGCGACAGCCCCAAGGGCGATGACGAACCGGTCACGCCACAAAGCCCAGAGGCTGCCCGTCTGCAAGAAGAGCAAGCCTCGTTGGCCGATTTTTTGGTCCAGCTTTGGGAGCAGAGCATCGGCCAGGGTCTGTGGCAGACAGTCTATGCCGTGGGTGGCTCGCTGCCCCTGGTGATCGCCCTGGCCGGCTCCGAAGCCGTGTTGGTGCTGGCCCAGTTGGCCGGGTCCGAGGGCACCAGTTGGCGGCCCATCATCGAACCCGATGCGGATACTCTCGACGATCTGGAGCAGAGAATGTATGCGTAGATGGTTGCAGAAAAGCTGTTGGACGCAGATAAACGCTGATTAGACCGAAAAATTGCGCAATTCGTGTTCAAACACAGTCCCGGTTTTATCGAAGTGCCCGCGAAATTTTACGACCATGAACCCGATGAATCAAAAAGAGAGGGACAGAATTGCTAACATTCCGCCCCTCTCTTTTGTTGTACAAAGTCTTCTCTGAAAATAAGCCCAAACCTTGAACTGGCTTAGAAGATATTGATAATCCCGTGGCCGAAGGCGCTGGCAAAGACCAGGCTCACAATGCTCATGAGCTTGATCAGAATGTTCAGGGCCGGGCCGCTGGTGTCTTTGAAGGGGTCGCCCACGGTGTCGCCCACCACGGCTGCTTTGTGTGCATCGGATCCTTTACCACCCAGCACACCGGTCTCGATCCATTTCTTGGCATTGTCCCATGCACCGCCAGCATTTGCCATCATCACCGCCAGCATAAAGCCGGAGGAGATAGCGCCGATCAACATGCCAGCCACGGCCTCTTTGCCCAGCAAAAAGCCGACCAACAGGGGAACAACAACCGCCAACGCGCCGGGTAGCACCATTTCGCGCAGGGCACTCTTGGTGCTGATATCCACACACTTTTTGTAGTCGGGCTTGCCCGTGCCTTCCATCAAGCCAGGAATTTCCTTGAACTGGCGACGGACTTCCATCACAATTTCAAAAGCCGCCTTGCCAACCGCGGTCATGGTCAGGGCCGCAAAGAGATACGGCAGCATCGCGCCAATCAACAGGCCGGGGATCATCTCCGAATCCAGCAAGCTCAAGTCCGCCGCTGTCAACCCGGCGGCCTGCACATAGGCCCCCATCAGCGCCAGAGCGGTGAGCACAGCCGAGCCGATGGCAAAGCCCTTGCCCGTGGCCGCTGTGGTGTTGCCCAGGCTGTCCAGTGCATCCGTGCGTTCGCGTACTTCGGGGGGCAGGTGGCTCATCTCGGCAATACCACCTGCATTATCAGCCACAGGGCCATAAGCATCGGTAGCTAATGTAACGCCCAACGTGCTCAACATGCCCACGCCCGCCAGCGCCACCGCATAGAGGCCGGTCTCGGCTCCACCCAACCCCAGGGCCAGGATGATGGCAACAGCCACGATCAACACGGGCGCAACCGTGCTCACCATGCCCACAGACAAACCTTCGATAATCAAAGTGGCCGAA
The DNA here is from genome assembly GCA_024643705.1 of Caldilineaceae bacterium. Lineage (GTDB taxonomy): Bacteria > Chloroflexota > Anaerolineae > Caldilineales > Caldilineaceae > JACQGT01. The sequence goes on from JAHEML010000242.1 coordinate 5,765, forward strand.
CCAGTCTCCGATGCTTTGGCAATACCCTGGGTCGGTTTTTCAGTGTAGCTGGTGTAATACTCGGTAAAATAGCCGATGCCGTTGCCAGCCAATAGGCCAACCAGCACCACCAGGAAGAGATTCCACCCAGCACCGGTGATCGCAATCACCACTGCGGTAAAGACCAACACCAGGGCAGACGACGCATAGATGGCCCGGCGTAGGGTCGCCAGCAGATCATGCTGGGTTGCACCCTCTTTTGTGCTGACAAGAAACGTACCAATCAGCGAGGCGATGATCCCAACCGCGGCCACCAGGAAAGGCAAAGTGATGCCCGCACCACCGGCCACAGCCGCGCCCAATGCCGCCGCCGCAATAATCGATCCGCTATAGCTCTCGAAGAGGTCTGCGCCCATGCCAGCCACATCACCCACATTGTCGCCCACATTGTCGGCGATCACGGCAGGGTTGCGTGGATCATCCTCGGGGATGCCCTTTTCGACCTTGCCCACCAGATCTGCGCCCACATCCGCCGCT
>JAHEML010000243.1 GCA_024643705.1 Caldilineaceae bacterium
CACGGCGACCACCCGATCTGTATGACCTGTCCATGTGTAGCTGGGTTGGTGGGTAGAAAGATTCCAAAGCAGGAGAGTCTGATCGTCTGATGCGGAGAGTAGTGCGCCTTGGGTTGTGAACTGTAGCGAGCGCACCGGGCCGGAATGGCCTTTGAGGATATGTGTGGAGCGGCCTTCGTCAATATGCCAGCAACGGATCGTGCCATCCACCGAGCCGGAAAAAGCCATCTCACCATCGGGATCGATGACCAGAGACGTCACAGGCGCGGCGTGGCCGATGAGAGTCGTCAACGCCGCGCCTGTTGCCAAATCCCACAGGATCAACGTGCCGTCAGTCGCAGCCGAAAGGCCGCGCCTACCATCCGGGCAAAAAGCAACAGCCTGCACCTGGCCCGCATGGCCGAGCATCCGCCGGAGAAGTGCTGGCGGTGTGGTGTGGGTAGCCCAGCGTGTCGTGAATGGGTCAGTCCGAATCACGGGTATCCGATTCGGACTGGGATCGCTCCAGCCTTGCATTGGGTCTGCCGGGGATAGCATGGCAACGGCGGCAGCGCGCTTCGTAGCTTTCGCTGCCACCCACCAGGATGATTGGGTCGTCGTAACGGGCTGGTCGGCCATCGATCAGCCGTTGGGTACGGCTGGCGGCTGCCCCACAGACAACACAAATCGCGTGCAGCTTGTCAACTTCTTCGGCCAGGGCCATCAGCAGAGGCATTGGCCCAAAGGGTTCACCCCGGAAGTCCTGGTCCAACCCGGCAGCGATCACCCGCCTGCCCTGATCGGCCAATTCGCCACACACATCAGCAATCGTCCAATCAAAGAATTGGATTTCGTCGATGGCAACGATCTGGGTGCCGGGATCGACCATATCCAGAATATCCACGGCATTCTCCACGATCACAGCATCGTCTCTGGCAACACCATTGTGCGAGGCCACCCGCTCCAACCCATACCGATTGTCGATGAGAGGTTTGAAGACCTGGATGGTTCGTCGGGCAATCTCGGCGCGGCGTATCCGCCGCAGCAATTCTTCGGTCTTGCCGCTAAACATGGAGCCGCAGATCAGTTCAATATGGCCTCCACCGGGTTGATCTTGCATATCACCAATCTCCATTGGATACACGTACGCATGTAGGATTCGTTAGACCCTAAACCTTAGCCTTTAAGCAAAAAGGCAGAGACGAAGTAAATTCATCTCTGCCCTCTGAACGCTACATTCTTGTTCGCTGCCCTACCTTGGTAGGTTGCTTCGGTTATGCTGCCGTTTCGGCGGCATATTTGGCAACCACTTCGGCCACGGCCTTTTCGGGGTTGTCGCCCCTGGCACGGGCCTTGCGGGCGGCTTCTTCCGATTCGCGCCGCACCTTCTCTTCGATCTGCTGGCGGGCTGTGGCACTCTGGCGAGCCTCCAAACGCTTGACAAAGCGCTCGACACGACCGACGGTGTCCACAATACGCTGCTCACCAGTGTAGAAGGGATGGCACTGGCTGCAAATGCTGACTTGAATCTCCTGCAGAGTGCTGCCTGTCAGCCAGCTATTGCCGCAAGAGCAAGTAACCCTGGCATTTTCGTAATATGTTGGATGGATTTCCGCTCTCATCTTAGTTCGCCCTTTCCGGATAGACACTGACGCGTCGCCGGTTCTTCTTTTCCCATTCGAAGGTCACATAACCATCAATGGTTGCAAATAGTGTGTCATCGTTGCCTCGGCCTACATTTTTGCCGGGGAAAATACGGGTACCGCGCTGGCGCACCAAAATGCTGCCAGAGGTCACCTCTTCGCCGCCAAACCGTTTGACGCCCAGGCGCTGTCCATTGGAATCGTGGTTGTTGCGGCTAGAGCCGCCACCTTTTTTGTGAGCCATTGTCGCTTGTCCTTTCGTTCCTCTATAACCAACCCGCTCAAATATCAACCCAACGAATACGGTCTGGTCAATTACGCTTCGATCGACTGGATTTGGAGCCGTGTCAGATATTGGCGATGACCCCGGCGCACACGGATGCGCTTTTTGGGGCGATAACGGAAGACCAGTATCTTCTCGCCACGATGTTGCCCTGTAATCTTTGCCGTGACAGTAGCCCCGTCTACAATCGGTTGGCCGATTTTCACATCGTCCCCGTCGGAGACAAGCAACACATCAGACAAGCTGATGGTGTCGCCCACATTGCCATCCAATTTTTCAACTTCAAAAATGTCACCGGGGGTCACCCGGTACTGCTTTCCACCTGTGCGTACAACTGCGTGCATGTGCATTTTCTCCTTTTGACCGCGTCCGGGGCGCAGATTCCCGGAACTTTGTCTGGCGGCTTTGCGGTGATCTCTTTTTGATATCGACCACAAATAGGCAACAAAACAAAGCAATATCGATAAAATCAAAACTTGAGCAGAGGCATAGAAAATCTTCTGATCCTCCACCCACACAAGCGATAAGTATAGCCGAAATGATCAGCCCAGTCAAAACATTCAAACATTGTGTAGACATTGATTTTGTACAGGAAGACAAACATGTGCTATACTTGTGCAAAATATAGACACAAACAATTTGTACCACCTTTTGTCATTGAGAAACAGGAGTCCTTCTTATGAATCGCGATATCACACGCCAATTCTTCGCCATTGCCACATTTGTGCTGACCATTGTGATGAATGGCCTGGCAACATCTTTGCCGCTTAATGGGATGGACACGGGAGCCATCTCCGACATGTTCCCCAACTACTTTACACCAGCAGGCTATGTCTTTGCCATCTGGGGTATCATCTACCTGGGGTTAACAGCTTTCACCATTTATCACTCTTTGCCAAGCCAGCGGACAAACCCGCGTCTGCGCGCCATTGGCTGGTTGTTCATCGTCTCCAATCTCTTCAACAGCGCCTGGATTGTGGCCTGGCACTACCTCCAGTTCCCTCTCAGCTTACTGCTGATGTTAGGGATCGCCATCACCCTCCTCACCCTCTTTGTGCGGTTGGGCATTCGTCCCGCATCCCGGTTGGAACAGTGGGTTGTCCACGTTCCATTCAGCATCTACATGGGTTGGATCAGCGTAGCAACCATTGCCAACACGACAATTGTGCTGCAATACTTTGGCTTCGAAGGTGGCCCCCTGCCTGGACCGGTCTGGTCGGTGGCGGTGATGCTGGTAGGCACGGCCATTGCCGCTTACATTCTAAGCACCCGACGGAATGTTGCCTATGGCGCAGTTTTTGTATGGGCATTTATCGGCATTGCCGTCCAATACAGTTCAACTGATCTGGTGGCTTACACGGCTGCCGCATTGGCAGCGCTTGTGCTGATTATGGCCCTGATGGCGCTGGTGCGCGGCGGACAGGCTGCCCCTCGTCTACAGCACAGTTGAGCACCTTGTTTCACCGTTGACCCAAGCCAGCAAACATGTGATAATGGCGCTACCTTTCGTGGGTAGCGCCATTCGTTTCACACAGGAGGCCATTGTGTCCGAAGAAACCGAATCGTTCATCGATTTCAAAAACTCGTTTTCGTACGGCAGCCGCACGGACCTCAATTTCAAATTTCTCAAAGGCTTGAGCGAGGAAGCCGCGGCAGACTTTTTTCAACAGCTTCTCTGGAAACTGGGTGATGCCTACGACAGTGATGACTGGTCATCTGTCATCGCCCATGTGCAGGATGGACAAGCCGCCAACTACGCCGGGGCCAGCCGCTGGGCCTACGACGATGCCCCCCACACCCCGCTGGGCAAGCCTCTGGACGCGGCAACCATTGCACTCATCACATCTACCGGCCACTTTGTCGAAGGCGACGACCCCAAACCTTTCGGTATCGAGGAGATGACCCAGGACGAAGCTGCCCAGCGGATCGATGATTTTTTGAGAGAGGAGCCAACCCTTTCCGAGATACCCGTAGACACGCCCCACCACCGGCTGCGTGCCCGCCACGGCGGCTACGATGTCCGCGGTGTACTGGCGGATCACAACGTGGCACTGCCCATCGATCGTCTGCGGGCGCTGGCCGACGAAGGCATCATCGGCAGCTTGCACCCAACCGCCTATTCCTTTGTGGGGGCATGCGCCCAGACACCCTTGACCAAACGCACCGCACCTACCTGGGCTGCTATGTGGAAATCTGCGGGGATCGACGGAGCTGTGCTTGTTCCTGTCTGACCGGTCTGTCACGTGTCCGTGGGACACGTTGCACGGGTGATGGAAGGCGTGGGGATTGCGACGGTGATTATCGCTGCCGACATCTTCCGGGAGCGTTTGGAAGCCATGAAAGTGCCGCGATTGTTGGCAACACCATTCTGGATGGGGCGTCCCCTGGGGCGAGCGGGCGACAGCGAAACCCAATGGGCAACCCTGCTGGCTGCGCTAGAACTTTTGGCTTCGGTCTGAGTCACTCTTGGTCAGGTGAACCAACCCCCAACAGCCCCACTAGATCGTCATCGCCCAGCAGAGCCTTCACCTCGGCGAGGGTCGCAACCTGTCGGCCCGCGCCCAATTTCGATGCGGTCACCGCGCCGATGGCATTGGCAAAGCGAGCGGTCATTTGCGGCGACCAACCGTGCAAATAACCATAGATCACCCCAGCGTCGAAGCTGTCGCCAGCACCACTCGTATCCCGAACAGGCACAACGAATCCAGGAACCTGCATCTCTAGCTGGGATGTAAAAACCGTACACCCCGCCCCGCCCTGCTTGACAATCACCCATTCCGGGCCATAACCCAGCAGCCGACGACCCGCAGTATTTGGATCGTCGAGACCCGTTGCCAACGCGGCCTCGTCTGCGGTGAGCAGGACCACCCGGCTGGCAGCCAGGGCCAACGCCAACCGCTCTTCGCCCAAATTGTGAACGTCGGGTCCTGGATCGAAAAAGAGGGGGGTATCTACTGCCTGGGCCGTAGCGATGGCGTCGATCACCATGCCCGGCGACAGTTCGGCAAAAGCATAACCCTCGACAAAAAGCGCCCGGCTCGCACCAATCCGTTGTCGCCACTCAGCAGGGATGGTCAGATCCGGACTGGCAGACGTGCCACCGACGAAGGTGTGTTCGCCACCGGCCACCAGGGTCAACACAACAACTGTGCGCTTCTCGCCCGACAGTTCCACAGCAGACACATCCACCCCTTCCTGACCCAACACATCCAACAAGAAATGGCCGTGGAGATCATCGCCCACGCGAGAGAGCGCGCCGGCCTTCAGCCCAAGCCGCGACGCAGCAATAAGCAGATTGCACGCGCCCCCCGGCTCGAGCACATGGCCGTGATCGAGCTGAAAGTGGCCTGCTTCTACTGGAAAGTGATCGATCTCCACTACAAAATCGACCACCAAGTCGCCTATGGCAAGAATGTCGCAAGAATTGTTTGGCATGGATAAACTAGACGCTAATGAGATGATGAGATTCTGTCGCCAGGGGAATTGAAGCGTGAAATGTGAGAAACGCTGAACAAACTCACGTTTCACGCCCCAATACAAGAACGATACAGTTGATACTTTTGCTGCAAAGACTTTCACCCCCGCAAATCCCGCTGGATCAATTCGGTGTAGCGCTGGGCATAGTCGGCCAAATCCACCCGATTGGCCCGATTGACTGCGTCGACCCAACCCAAGGGAAAGTGGCCCGCGCCCCGAAGCGTACCGGCGATGGCCCCGGCGATGGCGGCGGTGGTGTCGGTGTCGCCGCCGGTGTTTGTGGATAGGCGGATGGTCTCCAGGGGATCGCCCTCTGCCAGCACCAGATGGGCCAGCGCGGCCGCAGCCATTTCGTAGGCAGGCAGCCCCGTGCCAACCAGATCGTAGATGTCCCGTTGACGCTCGGCCACCGGCTTGTCGGCTTTTGCCAACTCCACGGCAAAACGGATACGGCGGCTGACCGATGGCGCGATAAAGGGGTAGCCATAGCGCTTCCCCATTTCTGCCCCCCGACATGCGGCGTCGATCAGATCATCCACGCTTGGGTTGCCTACTGCGGCCCGGCTCACCGCACAGGCGATGGCCGCAGCGCTGGAGATAGCGATGTCTGTGTTGTGGGTGGGCATAGCCGATTCGTAGGCCGCTTCGACGGTTGCATCCAGATCGCCGGGATAGCGCAACCCGACCAGGGCAACCCGCATCACCGAGCCGTTGGTCCAGCCGGAACGTCCCACCCGACCCAATTCTTCGCCCCGCTGCCAGGCATCGATGGCGGCCCGGGTGCTAGGGCCGATCAGAACACTGGCCGCCAGCCCCAGGCGCTCAATCGTGGCCCGAAAACTGCGGGCGATCCTAGCTCCGC
>JAHEML010000244.1 GCA_024643705.1 Caldilineaceae bacterium
TGCAGCCAGAAGGCACGTCGGTACTCGCCTGGCAGAGAATCAGCGTCGAACCAGGTGATGTACCAATCAATTTTCTTGAGACCTGGCTGGTCTTGGGTAATTGTCAACTGACCCACAGCACCGTTGAAGTCATCTTTCTCCAGGTCAAAAGTTTCGACAGCCGTAGTATATTCGTGCATCAATTCGGCAAAGTGTTCGTCCTCGTATTCGGCGTGGTCGTCGGTGGTAAAGACACCCACAGGCAGATGGGCATAGCCGATCTCTTCGCGCACGGGGCCAGAGCCTTCTTCGGGCATGAGCTCCTGAACAATCTCGATAGACGGCGCACCCTGTACCGCATAGTAGGGTGTACCCATCCAACTCAGGATAATCATCACGATGCCAGCGACGATGCCAGCGACGATAGCCACCCGACGATCCTTGCCCCGACGGCTGGGGTTCATATCCAGGTAGGGGATGCCGATCAACAGCACCAGCAACACGCCCGGCAAAAGAACACCGGCAATGAACTTGTCGGCCACTTTCAACAACCCCTGTAACCAGTAGAAATACCAGGGCGCAACTGTGTGCAGCGGCGTGGATTGGGGGTTGGCAATATGTTCCAGAGGTGCCTGGAAGTAGAAGATAGTCAGGAAAATCATGACCAGTGTAAAGCCGGTCAGGAAGCTCAACTCGTCAATCGCAACATCAGGGAGGTAGTAGACACGTTTTTCTGCGGGAACCCGGTTGGCCGTGTCCTCGCCTATCTCTTCTTCGTCGGCAGGCAGGCTGATGCCAAAATGGACCACTTTATAGTAGTGAACAAAGAAGAAGAGAATCAGAATCAGCGGTAAAAAGATAACGTGGAGCAAGTAGAAGCGCAGTAGGCCATTGCCCCCAATGTCCGGTGCGCCACGAGCCAGCAAGTTGACTGTCTCGCCTACGATGGCCGGAGGAATGGCTTCGGCCATGGACGTTCCGATGGTCACCGCCCACAGGGCTAACTGATCCCAGGGCAGCAGATAGCCGGAAAAGCTGAGGAAGAGCGTGACCACCAGCAAGATCACACCCGAAAACCAGGTAAACTGGCGCGGTGCTTTATAACTCCCTGTCAGGTACGCTCTCACCATATGGAGCGTGACGATAGCCACCATCATCTCTGCTCCCAGCCGATGGAGGTCACGCAAAAATTGACCAAAGGGTACATTGGTCAGCAGCCGAATCATATCCGTATAGGCCCGATCTGGCGAAGGCGCATACCAGATCATCAAGAGAAGACCGGTGATTGTCTCCACCAGGAAGAGATAGGTAGAAAGCAACCCAAGCCGGAAGGTATGGTTGAAACGGGTGACGCTTTCGTGATAATAGGTCGGCTTGATGTGAAGAAGGAAGGCTTCGCTATGGGGTTTCAGGCGGGGATTTGGTCGCCCAGGAGCCTCGCCTTGCAACATGCGCCGAAACTCTCCGACGCTGATACCGGCTGTGACCCGGGTGAAGACATCGTCGCCGATGCCAGCCACCGCACCCAACAACCCTTTTTCTCGAATATCTTGCTGGACACCCATTGTGTCTTTCTCCTAGCTCGGCGAACGAGTTTCAAACTTCATTGTCGTAAATGAAAACACCTAATCAAACTCAGTCTAGCCAGATGCATTTGCTGGTGAATCAGATGCAGCCCCACCTGTGATTTTCTTACCAGTGTTAACGCTAATCAATGCGTTTGGTGACGATACGGTTGGGGGTATCGCACCCTGAGCTGAATCGGTGGTGAGGCTTTCTGCGCCGTTATCGACCACCTCGATGACAAACTAGTCGAGCGAACGGGGGGCCGGTCCTTCGATATAGAAGCCTTCCCGCGAAAATTTGGAACCGTGGCAGGGACATTCAAAGCGATTGTTTGAGGGTTCCCATTTGTAGAGGCAACCCAGATGGGTGCAGACCATGTAGATGGCTTTGGGGCCAGCGTCTGTGTTGACCAACCAGAATTTGCCGTCTGGTTCCGCTTTGGGTGGATCACCAATGGGGGGGAGTCCGGCGGCTGCGCCCAAAATAAACTTGCCACCAAACTCACCCTCTTTGAATCGAGGATACATAAACATGTAGGTGGCGAGGCCGCCTTCCAGCGTTACCAAGCCCAAGGCAGCAGCGTAGGCATAGGTGATAAACTCGCGTCGGTTCATGCCTGCCTGACCCACTTCGGCAGGCGCAGACTCGGCAACTGCTGCTTTAGCCGGTGCTGGTTTTGGTGCTGGCGGTTTGGGGGCAGCCGGAGCAGCGCCGTTGGCAGCTTTGGCTGCGGCTCGGGCTTTGGCTGCAGCTACTCGATCTGCTGCATCACCACCCGCAACCTGTGCGGGGGTCGCCTCGGCGACTGCGACGGGTGCAGAAGCTTCAACCACAGCCTGGGCCTCGGCCACGGCATCCTCAACGACTGGCTCGGCAATTGCTGCCTGCTCTGTCGCCGCGGCCGAGTGTGCGCTGCCACCTTCCGACGGATTACGCGGCGGCAGCATAACGCTAATATCAATGCCTTTGCGTTCTGCTGTTATCTCTTGCGCTCGCCGTACACGCTCTTTCCAAAGTTCATTCGCCATTCGTCGCTGGCCTCCTTTCAATCAGTGCCCGCGCTGAGAATTGGTTTTGCCAATTTCAGGTCATTCTAAAGGAGAATAAGTAGGGCGATTGTAGCATACAGGGAAACGATTGTCAAAATTATCACAAACACTTGGCCTCGCCAAAGTCTCCCTTTCAAAAGGCTCGACATGGGTTGTATCCATTGCCTATAGGGTCCCTTCGACACCTTCCCATGTGCCGCTCTCCCACGAGCGCATAATCGCTGCTTGCACGTCGGCCAGGCGGCGCGCATCGGCAAAGCTGGGGGCGCGTTGCACACCTTCGGCCACCGACAGCAGAAAGTTGTGGGCTTCGATCACTTTCAAATCTTCGTAGCCGATCCCAATGCCGTCGCCTGGGTTGAAACGGCCATGATTGGGATACTTTGGCCCGCCCATCAGGGTTGTATAGCCGTCGTGGACGCCTTCCGGGTCAGGCAGGTAGAGTTCCAACTCGTTCATGCGCTCAAAATTCCACTTGGCCGCACCCGCAGTGCCGTTGACCTCGAAACTCATCTCGCACTTTGGCCCGAAAATGGCCCGGCATGCTTCAAAGCTACCCTGTACGCCGTTTTCAAATTCTACCAGCGCGCTCACGTAATCCTCATTTTCCACTGGCCCTGTGGGCGCCCCCGGTTTTCCCAGTGAAAAGTGAGTGCCTTGGCCGGGGATGGGCAAAGGGCGCTCCCGGATGAATATATGCCGGTTGCTCACCACCCGCTTGATCGGGCTGACGAGCAGGTGGGCCATGTCGATCACGTGGGAGAGGATGTCGCCCAGCGCGCCCGAACCGGCCAGGCCCTGTTTGAAACGCCAGGTGAGCAGGCCGTTGGGGTTGCTGCCGTACATGGAAAAGAAGCGCCCCCGGTAGTGGGTCAGTTCGCCCAACCTGCCGCTCTCGATCAGCGCTTGGCAATGCTGCACCATGGGCGCCCAACGGTAGTTGAAGCCGACGAAACTCATCACGCCCGCTTCCCGCGCCAGCCGCTCGATCTCTGCCGTCTCGTGGGGTGAGCGACCGACGGGCTTTTCACAGAAAATGTGTTTGCCTGCCGCGGCCGCGGCCTGCACCATCTCCAAATGCAGAAAATTGGGCGCGGCAACGATGACGATCTGCACATCCGGGTGGTCGATCACCCGTTGCCAGTCGGTGGTGGATTCGGCAAAGCCCAACTGTTCTTGGGCTTCTGCTGCTCTGTGGGCCACATCATCGGCGCAGATAACCAGCCGCGCCCATACAGGCGAATCGTGGAATCGATCGTTCGCCATCCGGTAGGAACGGCTGTGCACCGTGCCCATCCAGCCCATGCCTATGACGCCGATGCCGAGGGTTGTGGTCATTGCGTGCCTGTTTGTCGTGGTCGGGTGGGTAAGCTGAAGACTCACTGAAAAGATGACAAGATGACTGGATATTCAAGCTTCGAGCTACCAGCGCTTACCAATCATCCAGTACTTGTCACCTTGTCATCCTGTCAAAACTGCCTGCTCCATTCCAGCGGCCAGCGTTCGACGACGACTTTCGTCTGGGTATAGAACTCTACCCCGTGGCGACTTTGCGCGTGGAGATCGCCAAAGAAGCTCTCATTCCAGCCGCTAAAGGGGAAGAAGGCCATGGGTGCAGCCACGCCGATGTTGATGCCCACGTTGCCTGCGTCGGCTTCGTAGCGGAATTTGCGCGCCACTGCACCGTCCCGGGTGAACAGGCATGCCATGTTGCCAAAGGCCCGGTTGTTGACCAGGGCAATGGCTTCGTCGATATCTTTCGCGTGCATCAGGCTGAGAACTGGCCCGAATATCTCTGTGCGGGCGATCTCGCCGCCCGGGTTGACATCGTTCAGAATGGTGGGGAAGACCCAGTTCCCATCTTCGTAGCCGCTGACTTTTTTCTGGCGGCCATCCACAAGCACCTGTGCACCTTCGGCTGCGCCTTTTTCGATCAGGCTTTCGATGCGTGCCTTGCTCTCGGTGGTGATCACCGGCCCCATCTGCACGCCGCTGTCCAGGCCGTAGCCCACTGTGCGGCTGCTGGCAACATCGGCCATTGCTTCGGTGAACGGGTTCTTGGCCCCGCCCACGGTGATGGCAACCGACGCAGCCAGACAGCGTTGTCCCGCGCAGCCAAAGGCCGAATCGCCCATGATGCGGGTTGTGGTTTCCATGTCGGCATCGGGCATGATGACCACCGGGTTTTTAGCTCCACCCTGGCACTGGGCGCGCTTGCCGTTGGCTGTGGCCCGCTGGTAAACGTATTTTGCCACCGGTGTAGACCCCACGAAGCTGATGGCACGCACCATCGGGTGATCCAGTAGGGCGTTGACTGTCTCCGCGCCGCCGTTGACCAGTTGCAGCACACCTGGGGGGAAGCCCGCTTGATCCAGCAATTGGAAGATTTTTTCGCTGGTCATGGGCACTTTTTCGCTGGGTTTCAAAATAAAGCAGTTGCCCGTTGCTACCGCATAGGGCAAGAACCAGAAGGGGATCATCCCAGGGAAATTGAAGGGGGTGATGGCGGCGACGACGCCGAGCGGCTGGCGGAACATGTGCTCGTCGATGCCGCTGGCGATGTCCTCGTTGTTTGTGCCCTGGATCAGGGATGGCATTCCGCAGGCTGTCTCCACGTTTTCGATGCCCCGGCGCATCTCGCCCACGCTTTCGGCGTAGGTTTTGCCGCATTCCTCGGTGATGATGCGGGCGATGGCGTCCAGGTTTTCTTCCAACAGCATTTTCAGCCGAAAGAGGGGCTGCACCCGATCCACCACTGGGGTGGCGCGCCACCCCAGAAAGGCAGCTTGGGCCAGGCGCACCGCTTCGTCTACTTCGGCGGCGGGTGAGAGGGCCACGGTGGCGATGACCGCGTTGCTGGCCGGGTTGTGGACGGGGATTGTGGCGGCGCTGCTGCGTTGCCACTGGCCGTTGACATAATTGAGCAGTTCTCCATTTGCGCTTGGCATGGGGTCTCCTTTCATAGCTTTTTTTGAATGTTTTGTGGAAACTTAGACTGCTCCAACACATCCGATATCATCTCGATCGGGATTGTGCTGGAGCAGTCTAAGTTTTGTCTATGCGAGATCGATCACTGATTTAGTACAAGTTGCTGTGATAGACCTTTACTTTGTAGGCAACCACAAAGACCCGATGGGTATCGCTGTAAGCGGGCCAGCACGAGATGAGGGTCAGTCTGTCATCGTTGTGGTCCTGCATCAGCGCTGCGTTTTCGGCCCGTTGTTCTTCGCTGGCAAAACGTTCGGGTACGATGCTTGTCTCGGAAACTTGGTAGACGTACATCTCGTTTTCTTGCCAGAGGAAGATTTTGTCCCCAACCTGTACATTCCCCAGATTGCTAAAGACAGAGCCGCCGATGCTGTTATGCCCACTCAGGACGACATTTCCCCGCTGGGATGGTAATGCGCTGTTGGCGTGCCAACCAGCGGCGTTGTCAACAACGTTCCACACGGAGTAAGGGGTGCCTGCGCTATCGAATTTACTATACCAGCCCATGGTTTCCACCACAGTGTTGACGTCGATGCTGGGCACGATGAGCCGACTGGGGTACACAGCACGATCTAAGCCCATGATGGGGCCAGTTGCCAAACCCTGCTCTTGAATATTGGGCCCAGTTGGCGGGGGAACTGTCGGCGGCAATGG
>JAHEML010000245.1 GCA_024643705.1 Caldilineaceae bacterium
GTCCGAATGGCCGCCGATGTACTTTGTACCCGCGTGGAGTGAGACATCGATGCCCAATTCAATCGGTTTCTGGAAAAGGGGCGTGGCCCAGGTGTTGTCGATGACAGTCCAGATACCCCTCTCTTTTGCCAGAGCCGCCACCGCCCGCAAATCCTGGATTTGAAAGAGACCCGTGGAGGGCGATTCCAGAAAGATCATGCGGGTGTTGGGGCGCAGGTAGGGCGAAAGGTCGGCGGACGCCGAAGCGGGGAAGAAGTTGGCCTGCACGCCGAAACGGGGCAGATGGTCGGTAAAGGCTGACCGGGTGGGACCATAGACTGTGTTGACGCAGAGGGCATGGTCGCCCGCGTTGAGCAGGCCGATGAGCACCATGGAAATGGCGCTCATGCCAGAGGTAGAGGCGATGCAGTCGGCGGCCCCTTCCAGGTGGGCAATTTTGCGCTCCAGCAACTGGGTGGTTGGGTTGTGGCGGATGTTGTAGGTGAATTCTCGCGGCTTTTCGCCGGTCACATTGGCTTTCCATCCGGCATAGTCGGGGAAGAGATATGTGCTGGCATGGTAGACAGGTGGGTTCACCGTGCCATAGTGGGCTTGGGGGTCGTCGAAGATGTGACCCAATTCTGTGGCGACTTGAAGTGTGCTGTTCGGTTCAGGCGTGAGCAATGCTAGAGCCTTTCGTAATGCGATTTGTTCTTTGTGTGTGAGGTTGAGTAATGGTGATTCAGGGAGGTAATCCGATCGGTCAGCCAGTCGGCGTTACGAGAGTATGCAGGCTGAATGCAGACTAAACCTTATTTTCTGTTGAAACCGCTGTCTGCAAAGACAACATGAATCAAAGCCTAATCAATCAGCGAGAATCTACGCTTTTACAGTTTCGCTGCTCTGTTTTTGTTCTTGGGCACTTTCCAACGACAACGAACGTTCGACAATCTCGTCGATCAACCCACTAAAAATAAAGCCGTGGAAGGGATAGAGCGCGTACCAATAAAGCCAACCCAAGAGGCCCTTGGGCGCGAAGAAGGCCGTCTGGGAGAGGAGCGTTTGACCATCGTCCCGGCGTGTGGCCTGGAATTGGAGCCAGGCTTTACCTGGTACTTTCATTTCGGCACGCAAGCGGAGCAGGTGTCCTTCTTTCACTTCCTCCACCCGCCAGAAGTCCAGCGCTTCGCCCACCCGTAGATCATTTGGGTCTCGTCTGCCTCGGCGCAGACCGACCCCGCCGATCAACTTGTCGGCCAGCCCCCGAATCTCCCAGGCCCAATTGAAGGCGAACCAGCCCCGTTTGCCGCCAATGCCGGTGAAGACTTTGTAAAGATATTCGGGGGGGACTGAGACAACCCGTTGGCGACGTTCCAGCACCATCCCCTCGTGGACGGTCAATGTAACCGGCGGCACGTCTCCCTGGCTGGTGCTCAGGGCGTCGCTCCATACACTTTCCAGATTGCCCACATCCAACCGGGCCAGCGCCCGCTCCACTGCCACTCGATAGCCCACCGGTTGGATAAAAGGGAATAACCGAGTGGCGCTATTGTCGTGAACTATGTTCTCGTTGCGCAGCCCTTCGATGAGCGGTCGAGCAATGACCGCGGGGATAGGTGTAACCAGATTGACCCAATAGGAAGAGAGGCGGGGCGTGAGGACGGGGACCTGTATCATCCATCGTTGGAGCCCCCGGACCTCGGCGTAGAGTAGCATCATTTCGCCGTAGGTAACGATCTCTGCACCGCCGATTTCGACAATTTGGCCGCTGCTTTGCGGGACTTTCAGCGCCGCGACCAGATATTCCAGCACTTCCCGAATGCCGATGGGCTGGGTGCGGGTGTAGACCCAGCGAGGGCAGATCATCACCGGAACCCGCTCGGTCAGGTAGCGGATCATTTCGAAGGAGAGGCTGCCAGAGCCGACAATCACCCCGGCTCGGAATTCGGTGACGGGTACACTGCCGCTACGCAGCGCGTCCCCACTTTGCTGGCGCGAGCGTAGATGCTCGGAAAGCTCTGGTGAAGATTCGGCCAAGCCGCCCAGGTAGATGATCCGCTGAACGCTGGCCTGCTCGGCAGCGACCGCAAAATTGGTGGCGGCGGTCACGTCCCGGGCGTGGAAGTCGTCGCCCCCAGCCATACTATGGATGAGGTAGTAGGCGGCTTCTGTACCTGTGAGCGCGGGGACCAGGGTCTCCACTTGCAGCACATCCCCGGCTACAATCTCCACCCGATCCTGCCAGGGGCGGCCCTGCAGACGGTTGGGGTCACGCACCAGGCAGCGTACCCGGTAGCCCGCGTCGAGCAAATTGGGGATCAGTCGCCCGCCGATATAGCCGGTGGCGCCAGTGACGAGGATGAGGGGGCTTTGGGTCTCGACAGTCATTTCGCTCGTTTCTACAAGGACATCTGTAGCAACGAATCCCTGTCATTTGGGAGAGTTACTGTCAGAGTGTCAATAGCGCGAACGGTTTGGGCGGCGACTTCGCGCCGGTCGACGATTGTCTGTTCACTTTTCACCTTTCGTCTCCTCCATTTCGTCCAGAGTCAACGTAAAATCCCCTGGCTTGGCTGTGCGATAGGCCGCCCGGGCCATGGTTGTGGTGGCAATGGGTGCGGTGGCAAAGAATAGACCAATCAGTGCAACCATCCGCCAGAATTCCGAGATGTCGCCCAATGCGCCAAAGTAGATACCTGCAACCAGCAAGAGACAGCTGACGCCCAATGTAGCGGCTTTGCCAGCCGCATGCATACGCGTAAAGACATCGGGCAGGCGTAAAATGCCCAGCGCGCTGATGAGCATAAAGATCACTCCCACCGTGGCAAGCCCCAGAATCAGATAGTTGATCAGAATCGAATCAATGTTCAACGGTTTGGACCTCCCCTTTCCAAAAAGCGACCCAACATCACCGTGCCAAGAAAGCCAAGAACCGCGGTGATGATCGCTCCTTCCAGCAACACTTCCGAAGAGCGCTGGACTGCAAATAGGGCGAAAATTCCCACTGCGTGAACCGCGATCAGATCGAAAGCCACTGTCCGGTTGGGCACATCTGGCCCCCGTAGCAGGCGAATGAAGCAGATTGACAGGGAGATGGCAAGCAGTGTCATCAGTCCACTTAACCAGAGATCGAAAAATTGGTCGGTCATTCAACCCCCTCTGCTGGTCCGCCCGATGTTTCGTTCATCCCAGATACATCCATGTACAGTTTGTGTAAGTACAGGATGCGATCTTCGAATTGTTCTTTGAGTTCTGTGCGAAATGCATCTGCGTCATGCAAATCAACTGTGTGGACGTAGAGTACGTCGGCCCCATCCTTTTGCTTCAAGTCTACGCTTAGGGTGCCAGGTGTCAATGTGATCACCGAGGCCAATAGTGCGCGTTCGAAGGGGTTTGTGATGGTAAGGGGCACGGCCACGATTCCTGGGCGCAAGGTTGTTTTTGGGTTTAAGACCGCGCGTAACACCAATAGAGCCAGCTTTAGATTGCTTTGCAAAATAGCGTAGAGCACGTAGACAAAGAAGAATGCTAAATGAAAGAAGAGCTTGCCATAGCTGCGTTCGACGATTGTCAACATGATGAAACCGAGGACAAAACCTGTCGCAAAGACCCCTGGGGCATAGGTGCCGTTCAGGGTGGGCCACAAGAGTGCCACAAGGAAATTGGTAGCCAAAAGACGAAGCATCAGTCGCTGCCTTCCTTGGATGACGGGGCGGCCACACTCTCTGGGTTCACAGGGTTGACAGCCGCGATATACCCGTCCCTATCCAGCACTTGCTGGGCTGCAATGGTGGTCATATGAAAAAAGCGCTCGCCGAATAGTCCCAAACCCAAACTGAGCAACAACAAACCTGCAATCGGGCCAAGCACCAGCCAGCGGCGTACAGGCGCGTCTAACAACCAGGGTCGTAACCGACCTGGGTGTTCGTAGGTACCCCAAAACGCTTCCCGCCACAAGCGCATGACGTTGATCAGGGTAAGCACACTGGCGATAACGCTCACTGCCGCTACAGTCCAATGGCGGGTGTCCAAGGTGATTTCGAGCAGGCTCAATTTGCTGATGAAACCGCTGAAGGGTGGAATGCCAGCCAGGGAAATTGCCGACAGGAAGAAGAGCAACGCCAGGAGCGGGCGACGCCCCACCAGCCCGCCAATGCTTTGCAGGCGGTCGCCCCCCATGTCAATCTCGACTGCACCGCCAGCCAAAATCAGCCCGGTCTTGACGAGCATGTGATGAGCCATATACAGAATGGCCGCAGCCAGACCAAAGCCAACTCCCAGCCCGTTGCCCTGGAGCGCCACGCCCAAACCCATCAGCATAAAGCCCACATGGCTGATGATGTGGAAACTGAGCACCCGGCGGATAGTTGGCTGGGCCATTGCACCCAAGGCCCCAATGAGCATGGTGGCTCCGGCGATGCCTAAAAACAGAGGCTGCCAGGCCGACAGCAGGTCGGGGAAAAAGAGAGTAAAGCTGCGGAAAATGGTGTAGACACCCACCTTTGTCAACAGACCGCCAAAGAGTGCCGTCACCGCAGGCGGGGGGGTGTGATAGCTGCTGGGCAACCAGAAAAAGAGAGGGAAGAGGGCCGCCTTGCCACCAAAGGCCACCAGTAGCATCCCAGCCAGCAGAGTGCGTACGGCCATAGGCGCGCTTTCCAAGCGCTCGGCCATCTGGGCCATATTCAAGGTTCCCAGCGTTCCGTAGGCAATCCCAGCCGCGGCCAAAAAGACCAATGAGCCAAGCAGATTCAGCACCACGTAACGAATGCCGCTATGGGTTTGGGCTGGCTGGCCGCCCACGGTCAACAGCACAAAACTCGCCATCAGCAGCACTTCAAAGAAAACGTAGAGATTGAACAGATCGCCGGTGAGAAAAGCACCATTCACCCCCATCACCAACAGCAGAAAGAGCGGGTAAAACGCCATGCGCTCTCGGTGTAGATCGATGGTAGCGATGGCAAAGGGCAGCACTGCCAGAGCGACAATCCCCGTCAGGGTGAGCAATATCCCTGTCAGCCCGTCGGCGATAAGTGTGATGCCAAAGGGCGCTTGCCACCCGCCCATCTGCAACACAATGCGATGGCCGGAGAGGGCGTGTTGGGTCAAGCCCAGGGCAGCGGCCAAATTGATGGTCAGCGTGGTTGCGGCCACTAAACGCTGGAAGGTGATGGCGCGGCGTCCACCCCAGCGGGCCACAGCCAGCAAAAGGGCAGCGGCAAAGAGGGGGAGCGCAACAGGAACAGCAAGCAGGTTCGGATTCATCGTTGATCGTACCCTTCGCGCTCCAAAGCAGCCGATTCATCCGCATCCGACGAAACCCGAGCCCAAAATGTACCCATCTGCCCCCGTTCGTAGATTTCATCCACTTCGTACGCCAGCCAGTCAAAACCATTCTCTTCCTGCCCAGTACTACTATCGCCACTAAATGGGTCGCCCTCCAGCAGCAGAGGCACAAGCTCGCCCTGAACAACATCCGAGTTGGTGATGGTGTGGCGGCGATTGATGAGGACGATCATAAATGCAGTGATGCCAAAGCTGATGACAATCGCGGTGAGGATAAGCGCCTGGGGCAGTGGGTCCGCCAATTGACGGGTTGCCAGTTCAACCAGAAAATTCTTCTTGTCTGTAAATATGGGTGGTTCACCCAAAGTCAGTTTACCAGAGCCAAAGAGTAGCAAATTAACCCCGTGGCTGAGCAGCCCCAACCCCAAAATCAGCTTAATCTGTCCCCGGCGCATGACTAGATAGGCACCACAGGCAAAGAGTATGCCCACAGTCAGGGCAAGGATCAATTGAGTCATGCGTCAACTCCTTCTGCCACTGCGTTCAACCCTAGCAGATAGGATGTGACCACACAGACCACCACCACAAAGACGCCCAGATCGAAGATAACCGGCGTGCCAAGTTCCAGATGCCCCAACGGGCCAAGGGGAATGTCGAACCACAGTCCCTTGAAAAAGCCCACATCCAATACCCCGGCGATTCCGGCGCTCACTGCCACCAACAGGCCAATGCCGATGCCTGGGTGAAGAAAGCGGCCCACTTGCCGGCGAACCACCATCTCACCTCGGCTTAAAATCTGCAACTGAAAAGCCGCCGCGGCCATCAATCCAGCAATAAACCCGCCGCCGGGCAGGTTGTGGCCTCGCAACAAGAGAAACAGGGTGAGGATCAGTAGGACTGGTGTCAGGATGCGATCCAGCAAACGCAAGTAGAGTTCAGTCATGCCCGTTTTGTACCTCTTCTTCA
>JAHEML010000246.1 GCA_024643705.1 Caldilineaceae bacterium
CCGGGATGGGTTTGGTATTCCCACCAGCACCGACAAGAACGGCTTTCTGCGTGGGCGTTCACGGTTGGCAGAAGGCGATCGGCTGATCGCGCTCTCGCCCGTGCCTACCGAGACTGTCCGTATCCCCTTCACCGAGCAGTACACCCTCTTCTATACCAGCGGTGCGCCCAACGAAACCGGCGTCGATATGGCTGCTGTGGATGCGGGCGGCGTGCAAACGCTCACCCTCTCCACCGCTAACCGGCTGCTGCTCTTTCACCTGAATGTCAGTCTGGAATGGGACGCCCGCAACGACGAAATTTTCTTGCAGCACTTGGAGGATAGCTTCCAGCGGGCCTCGGCCATACTCTACGATGTGACCAACGGTCAGACTGCGCTGGGGGACATCAACCTTTTCCACGACAAAGCCTACTGGGCCGTCTCCGATGTGGTTATCCTGGCCGACAACAGTTTGCGGCCCTCCGCTGCTATCGGTGGGCTGGTCAATCGACCAACAGCCGATCCCGACGTTCCTCTGGCCGATGGCCGCTCTGCCTATATTCCCGGCCAGATTCGTATGGGCACGGTCTGGGACCCTTACGGCGAGAACACGGCCGATTTGGGCGAAGACTGGAGCCGTGCCCTGGCCCACGAACTGGCCCATTACCTCTTCTTTCTACCGGACAATTATCTGGGGCTGAAATGCATCACTGCGGGCGCATGCGACAATGCCCAAGGGGCAGAAACAGCCCAGAGCGCCAAAATTCTACGCAGCGTGGTCTGCCCCGGCAGCTTTATGACGACGACCAGAGACCCCAGCTACACGGAATTTCTGACCGCGGCTGATTGGGAGAAACCTGAATGCCCGGATACGCTGGCCCAGTCAACGACTCAACGCAATGATTGGCAGACTATTACGACGTTCTACCCCATGCTCGTTGCGCCCACCTCGCCCATCACTGGCCCAGTGGACCTCCCGCTGGACGTGACGTCCATGATCCCCTGGGCCTTTGCCGATATGCCCGCGCCCTACCCAGCCCGCAACTTTGACGTGCGCTCCCCAGACCAGAGTCGCTTGCGGCTACCCAATGCCCAGGCATTTCTCTACAAGACCAACGCAACTGATGACCCCACCGACGACATGATCGTTGCGTTGGGTTCGCCCACAGGCGGTGGCGATCGGCTGAAGGTGCGGGGTGCGCGGGGCGGTGATCGGTTCTGCGTACTGGATACGAATCAGGGCTACGCCGGTTGCATCGACGAAATCAACACAGATACCGTTGCTGTGGAGGCCGCAACCCTCCACCCGAATTTCCCCGCTTGGCAGCCAGCTATCTCTGCCGTCGCGCCCACGGCCTATACAGTCACCATCACTGTGGCACAAACACTCTTGCCGGGTGAAACCCTGCACGCCCAGATATTCCCGCTGCATTACGGCGCAGTGCCCGGCAACGCGCCAGTCATCGCCCTGACCAGCAACCCCAGCCACACCAACCACGCCGGTAGCTTGACCATGCGTTGGCCCGCCTTTGAGGTGGCTGTGCGACTGTGGGTGGATGCACCCGACGGCTGCAAAGAAGGGCACGGCGATTACAGTTGCATTCGGGAAGCAGTCACCATCCTGCGTCTGGGCCCGGAAACATGGGATGTGAGCGAGGCGCCTGACAGGGGCGAAAAATTCACATCCCCCCGTTGGCTGAGCTATACGCCGATATTGGCAGGGCCTGATCGCCCCGGTATGGGTGGGCCGGATCGCCCCGGTATGGGTGGGCCGGATCGCCCCGGTATGGGTGGGCCGGATCGCCCCGGTATGGGTGGAGCAGGACGATCAATCAACGCGCCCGTGCTTTCGGCGGACGCGCAAGTAGTCATCTACAGCGTGGACGGCTTCTTTGCCGACACGTTCGTGAAAAGCATACAAGCGCTGCCAGGAATTCCTGAACAGACCAGTCATCCATGGTTGGTTTCTGTGGGTCAGGCCTATCGGATCGAAGCGAGCCCCAGCCCGGTGGCGCGCTACATCTCCATCACCTATCTCCAGCGGGATGTGCCAGAAGGCTACGAGCACACACTGAGTCTCTTTTTTTTGGCAGATGGGGAAAAGGAGTGGCAACGGGTGGTGGAGGGCAACATCTTTGTGGAAAATCTGGCTGTGGGCAAATTGGACAAACGCAGTGGGGTCTATGCAGTAATGGCCTCTTTGGAAATGCCTCTGTTGCAGCCACGCTGGAATCTACTGGCTTATCCGTTGCCGGTCAGCCGTCCAGTCAGCGAAGCGCTGGTCTCCATTGCCGGTTCCTACGCCGAAGTACAGACAACAGCCATGACCACCTCCACCGGCGGCGCGCCGACCACCGGTATCACAAATGTGGATACGTTCCAGCCCAACCAGGTCTATTGGATATACATCACAGCAGATGAACCGGTGTCGCTGCGTCTTGCCCCTCCTGTGCTTGGGCCGGATGGCATTCTACGCTAGGGCTATGTAGGGCCGCCACGATATGTTCGGGCACGAACCATTACGCCCGAATATATCATGCCCCTACAGCATTTCCCACATCGCAACAATGTGCCGATGATGGGCGATATTATGGAGAAACCCGTGGCGCAAACCGGGGTCTTTGATACGTTCGGCCCGGCTTTGCAGCAGTTTGTAGCCCGCCGCTAGAGTACGAGCTGCATCATCGGCCATACCAATCATTCTAAAAATGGCATAGCATTGCCAGTAGACCAGCAGAGGCAACTCGACACCGGCTATACCATTCTCATCTAGCCAAGCCGTCACGTCCCGCGCCCGCTCCGCAGCAAACTCGGTATCGCCCCGTGCCATATCCATCCATGCCAGGGCCGCCTCGGTGTCCACGGCGGCAGCTTTCGATCCGCTGCTACTGCGTTGAGCCAGTGCGTTATAAAGATGAATACCGGCCTGTTCCGTCTCCTCCATGTCAGCCAACAACTGCCCTAAATGAGTCTCCACAAAAGCCCGGCCGCGGGGATAGTCGATCGTATCGTGTAGGGCCAGAGCCTCGTTAAAATATTGGCGGGCCTGCTCGAACGCCCCCTGAAACTGGTAGGACAGACCGATCGTGTCCAGGCTGACAACTTCTGCCATGCGATCTTTCACATTCCGAGCCAGCATCAAAGCTAGCTGGTGAAGACTTCGGCACGCTTCATAGTCCCCCAAATCAAAATGGCAATCTCCCAGTCGGGCCGAACAGTAGATTTCGCCCCATGGCCAATCCACCGCCCTGCACATCCCCAGCGATGCATTGTAATAGCCAATCGCCCGTTCAATATCGCCCTCCACAGCGGCAATCGTGCCCAATAGATTGTTACAGCGGACGAGGTTATGCTTATCGTGCCCAGCCTCAAAAAGTGCAGACGCCTTGGCGATCTGGGTTCGGGCAGCATCGTACTGGTCGGCGTAGTAGGCGAGCATCGCCAGATCATAAAGGCAGACGGCCTGTACGTCGATACGCTTGGCCGAATCTGCCAAGCGCAAGGCCCGGCGCAACAGAGGCTGGGCCGATTCTCCCCGTCCCTGCTGCCAAAGTGCCCGACCCCAGCGGTGATAGGCCTGGGCTTCCAGCGCTTGATCATAAATTGAAGCAGCGAGCTTTGCGGCCCCTTGCGCGTGCTGCACAGCCAGGGAATAGTCGGCGACGGCGAGAGCAAACGTGGCCCGACGCAGGCTGATATCCGCCAACTGTGCCGAATCCTCCGATCCCACAGTCAGTTCGGTCAAACGGTACAAGTCCTCCCGCTGTTCCTCCCGGTTGCCCAGCCAATGGTTCACCCGTTCCCGCCCCAAATAGAAGTCGAGCCGTTGGTGATTGTCGTTGGTCAGGGCAAGCCCCCGGCTGTAGTAACCGTGGGCCTCGCGCAGAAAGTAATTCTCTTGGGCCTGGTCCCCCGCGGCCAGATAACCGACCGCGGCTCGCTGCTGATCCTCGGCCTTGTCCCAGTGGTGGGCGATACGGGCAAAATCGGGCTGCTCGCTGCCCGACTGGCTGGCGATGGCCTGGGCCGCCTTGCGGTGGTAGGCCTGCTTTTGGGCGTCGAACTGGCTGTCGTAGGTTGCGGCATGGAAAAGCGCGTGGTTGAAGGCATAGCGCCCAGACCCCACAGGGCGCACGATCTCTCTGCTACTCTCCTCTTCCAACGCCCCACGCACTGAATTTTCGCCCCCCACCACCGACTGCAATTCGTCCACAGAGAACTCCTGACCCAGCACGGATGCGTGGGCCAGCAGGGAACGCGCGTCACCCTGCAGCCGCCCCAACCGGGCCACCAGCACATTGTGAATATCCAATGGCAGGGGAATATCCGGGCCGCTCGCCCCAGCGGTGACCAGCTCACCACCCGCCACCAGTCCATTGCTGCGCAGATAAATGAGAAGTTGCTCGGTGTGGAAAGGATTGCCCCCGGCACGGAGCAAAAGCAGTTCGACCAACCCCCGCCCCGGTTCTCCGTGCAAATGGGCGGCAGCCAACTCGGCCACACCCGCAGAATCGAGTGGTTGCAATGCCACTGTGTGCAACGGCGCATCGGCCAGAGCAGGCGGATCGAAACGGGACGGGCGCACGGTGGCGACGACAGCGAAGGGGTAGGCGGCAACGTTGCGCAAGAGAGTTGCCAGTAATTCGCGGGATTCGCTGTCGAGCCAGTGGGCATCTTCCAGGTGGATAATCAGTGGTTGCAGCAGACTTTCGGCCCTGGCAAGGGCGCGGATGGCCGCATAAAAATGTTGGCGGCGTTGCTCCCGCTGCACCCGGGCATAGAGGGAATCGGGCAAAACAATATCCACCAGCGCGGCCAGAAAAGAGCGGGCCTCCTCCAACTCGCCCCGCAAACTCTCATCACCTGTGGCCTGGATTAGATCGTCCATGCGGGCATGGAAAGCAGCTAGATCATCATTGCTTGTCGGGCCAGATGTCTGCCCGAAGTAGCGGCGCAAGCCATGGCGGATGGGGTACAGCGACTGACGGTTCGTCTCATCACAGGGGCAGTAGAACCAGACAACCCCCGCGGTCTCCTGTTGCAGCCGGTCGACCAGTAAGGTCTTGCCCATACCCGCTGGCGCCGAAATCACCACCAGACCGCCATTACGTTTTTCCTTGCCGACGGGTCGGAGAGCCGTGCGCAAGTGGGCCAACTCGGTTGCGCGGCCCACCAAAACCTGGCCCGACACGGTTGGAGCCAACACAACCGGCGGATGCCCCCTTTCCAGCCTTGCCAGCCAGGTGGGGTCCCAATGGGCTGGCACGTCAACCTGGTGCCCCGACTGCACCCAACGCCAGGCCGCGGCCACATTGTCTGCCTCAGCCGCGGCGGTTGCCGGATAATCGGCTGCCCAGGCCAGATAGAAGGTAGCATGTCGGTTGCGGTCATCATCGTTGGGCGGGTGCTTCTCGTTCAAAAACGTGTGCAGGGCAGGGGCCAAATGCTCCATCAAATAGGGCACAGCGGGCCAGAGCCGTCTGCTCGTCCGGGGTGAGCAAATCCCAGGATTGGGCCATGACCGCGTGCAAACTGCGGTGGCGCAGGGGCAGGTCTCGCACCTCGGCGGCCAAGAATGCCGGTGCATCGTCCAGCCCAACGGCAATTTCGGCCACGCTGCGTTGGCGCACCTGGGCCGCAGCCAGTTCTAACCCCAAGGGCAGCCCATCCACCGCCCGACAGATGCGCAGCACATCGGCGATATTTTGTGACGTGATGGCAAAGCCCATGTGTGCCTGTTGCGCCCGCTGGCGGAAAAGTTCCACAGCGTCGTACTCCTGCCAGACAGTCAATGACACATCTTCCGACACTTTTTCAGACGCAACCGGATAGGCCAACCCACCTACGGGCAGCACCCATTCGGCCTGGGCCTGCAAGGGTTGACGTGAGGCGACAAGCAAGCGCACACCCGTTTGGCTGCTGATCAGAGCGTCGAGCCAGGCCACAAATGCGCCGCCGGCGTGTACGGCCAATGCTTCGGCGTTGTCGAAAATCAGGAGCATCTGCTGCCCGGCCAACGCCGCGCGCAATTGGGCTGTCGCCTGGGTTGGATCCACCAATGTGATACCCAGTTCGCGGGCCAGGGCTGCTTGGGTTTGTTCAATCGTTTTGATGCCCACCAACGGGACAAAGACCACGCGTTGCCCGGTCTGGGCGCGAAAGTGCTGCGCAACTTGCAGGGAAAGCCGGGTTTTGCCCACGCCGCCCGGGCCGGTCAGGCAAAACCCGGCT
>JAHEML010000247.1 GCA_024643705.1 Caldilineaceae bacterium
CCGAGTGAAAGCAGTTCTCATCAACATTTTCGGTGGTATCACCCGCTGCGACGAAGTTGCCAGGGGCATTATCGAGGCCACCCGCACGATTGATGTTCAAGTTCCTTTTGTGGTACGCCTGGTCGGTGTCAACGAGGAAGAAGGGCGGCGCATCCTGGCCGAATCCAATCTGATCACTGCGACCAGCTTGTCCGACGCCGTACAAAAAGCCGTGGCTGCTGCCAAAGGAGAAACCGCGTGAGCATTTTAGTTGGAAACAAAACACGCCTGCTTGTGCAGGGGATTACGGGTAATCAGGGGGCTTTTCACGCCGAACAGATGGTGGCCTATGGCACAAATGTGGTGGCGGGTGCGGTTCCGGGGCGAGGCGGGCAATGGGCGCTCGACAACATACCCGTCTTCGATACAGTTCATGAAGGGGTGGCGGCCACCGGGGCCAATACAAGCATCATTTTCGTACCGGCTGCCTTTGCGCCCGATGCCATCCTGGAAGCCGCCGACGCTGGTATCGAGTTGATCGTCTGCATTTCGGAAGACATTCCCGCCCTGGATATGGCGAAGGTTCGCGCCTATTTGGACACCACCAGTTCCATGCTGATCGGCCCCAACTGCCCCGGTCTCATCACGCCCGGCGAAGCAAAGGTGGGCATTATGGCCGGCCACATTCATACCCCTGGCACTGTGGGCATTGTCAGCCGATCGGGCACGTTGACCTACGAAGTCGTCTACGCCCTCACCGCGCGTGGGATTGGACAGAGCAGCGCCGTGGGTATCGGCGGCGACCCCATTAAGGGGCTGAACTTTCTGGAAATTCTGGCAATGTTCGAGGCTGATTCGGGAACCGAGCAGGTGGTGATGATCGGCGAGATCGGCGGGACCGACGAGCAGAATGCTGCCGAATTTATCAAGAGTGGAATGACAAAGCCGGTCACGGCGTTTATTGCCGGGCAGACGGCTCCTCCTGGCAAACGCATGGGTCATGCTGGCGCTATCATTTCTGGTGGCGAAGGCACGGCTGCGGAAAAGATTGACGCTCTGCGGTCGGCAGGGGTGCAGGTGGCCCGACACCCGGAAGAAATCGCCGAGCTTGTGGCGCAGAACCTATAGGCTGCCGAACGAAGGTCAGGCAGCCGGATTCCGGTGGGATGAGCCCTGTGCAACTGTGACTCCGCGTAACAGGGGGGCAAAAGGGACGCAGAGTGGTCCAACGTGTATGAAAAAAGACCCACTGAATTTTCAGTGGGTCTTTTTGATCACGTATGCTCTTTGGCCTACTGGGCTTTGAGGTTGTCGAGAGATCGAGCACCGGAATACCGATCGCAACTAGACCGAGTAGTGGCCCGCCCAACCATCGCGAATTGCCATCAGCACGGCTTCGGTTCGGCTTTTGACGTCCATCTTACTGAAGATGTTGGTCAAATGGGTTTGAACAGTTCTTTCCGATATGACCAAATGCTCGGCAATCTCTTTGTTGCTCCAACCCTGGAGCAAGTTCTTCATCACCTGTACCTCACGTCTTGTAAGCCACTGGTGGATATCTGCCCTTTGCGACATGCTCTGTATTGCATACATGCCTTTGCGCTTGGCTTCTCTTGCTTGGCTATGGGGTGTTGGGCTACTCCAACTTCGGTTGGCACGGGTGGAACGAATTGTTCTGACCAATTCATCGGCGGCGGTCGATTTGAGCACATAGCCATTGGCCCCGGCATGTAGCATTTCGGAAATTGTTGGCCCATCGTCAGCCGCAGTCAATCCAATAATCATCACATCGGGCATGAGCGATCTGATGCGGCGGGTTGCTTCGATGCCTGTCATGATCGGCATATTGACATCCATCAGAATCACATGGGGGCGCAAGCCATTTTGTACCTTTTCTATCGCGTCGGCCCCGTTGCCAGCCTCACCGACGACAATAATGTCATCTTCCATCTCTAACAATGAACGCATTCCCTGCCGTACGAGCAAATGATCTTCGGCCAAGAAAATTCGTGTGATACGTTGTGGCATGACTTTGTCCCTGGTGCTGAACTAACTTGATATCTAAAACACGGTTGCGACACAGTGATGGCAGAATGGGGTAGGCAAAATGGCCTAAAGAAAATGGTGAATTTAACCTAGACCGAAAGGACTATTGATTGACTATCTACTATTCTTTGGTCTTTCGCAATGGTACTTTTGTACTTAGGCGATTGTAAGCGCTCTGGGTTACAACGCCCATTACGACAAGACCATGACGACCGTCGTTGGCTTGGGTTTTGATGGGCTTTGCTTGCTACCGGTTTTGCATACGCTATGCTCTAAATCGATTGACATCCTGTAATTAATTCCCAGTTGCCTTCCCACTCGGAAGGGGTTATACTGCTCCCCAAGACGACCAAGTTTCATATTTCACCAGACCTCCATTTTATGATAGGAATTCATTGATGAGCTTTCAGACCGAATTTGAATTTACTCTTCCCATGGGGTATGTTGACCAGGAAGGCACTGTCCATAAGAAGGGGACCATGCGTCTGGCAACCGCCATGGACGAGATCGCGCCCCTGCGCGATTCCCGGGTGCGCACCAACCAGGCCTATCTGGTCATTACCCTGTTGGCTCGGGTGATCACCCGGCTGGGTACAATCGAAACCATTTCTCCCACGGTGATCGAAAACCTGTTTGCCGCAGACCTCGCCTATTTGCAGGCTCTTTATCGCACCATCAACGAAGAAGGCCGCACGACAATTCAAGTCACTTGCCCAGAGTGTGGTTCCGAGTTTGCTGTGGACCTGGCGGACCTGGGGGGGTAGCCGGCTACCCCTTGGCTCGCCTACGGGAGGAGGTAGCCTACGTCGCCTATCATTTTCATTGGCCCCACGATCAGGTGATGTCGATGGAACATAGCGAGCGGCAGATTTGGGTGAGGCAGATTGCCCGAATCAACCGTAGGTTGAATGAAACATTGCGTTGATGGTTGTGAGCGCAGAATCGCGTAACGACTTGGGCATGGAATTGGGCAACGAATTATGCAGGGACTTGATTGACGAAAGGGATGAACTATCATGGCTGAATCGACAGGAGGAGCGGCCACTGGTGGAAGCGTGGCTTCTGGAGATAGCAGTAGCGGGCCGCCGCCCGAAGATACGGTAACTATCGAAGAAGTCCCAGAACCCGAAGTTACGCCGACTGAAGAACCGCCCGTAGCGCCTGTTTCGGGCCAGCCACCGGTAGGCACACCTGTCGGCCAACCACCACCACCCAATCTCTCCAGTGGGTGGACAGGGCGCGGTTCTTCAAAAGGGCGCACCGAAGCCCCCAATATTGTAGGGCGCATCTTCGAGCCGCTGCTCAACTTTCAGTTCAGCGTCACCATAGGGCCTGCTGTGGGCATCCCTATCTCCTACGCCACCGACGTATCCGGGCTGGATTTCGAGCGGGATTACATCGAGCATAAATATGTGGGCGACAAATTCCAGGCATTTACCCAAATGGTTCCCGGACGCATAAAATATCAACCCGTGACAATCAAGCATCTCTTTTCTGTCGACCCAATCATGTGGAACTGGTTTTTGGCCCACGAGGGAACCACCGGCAACCCAGGTAACTACACGCCCCTTTCCTACGAATTTGCCCGCTATCCAGTTACCATCATCGCTTACACCCGGGATTTTGTGCCAGCGGTGACGTGGTTTTTGAACAACGCCTGGCCCTACAAAATCACCGGCCCCAGCATGCAGACATCAAGCGGAGAATTTTCGGTAGAAGAAGTGATCCTCGTCTATGACAGCATGACAAAGGCATCCAATCTACTGGCAGACTTTCTCTAAAATTTGAGTGACAAAGTTCAGGTGACAAGGTTTGGGTAGGTACGGATAGGAGAACACCATGTGGGGTGATGCAAGTTTCGACGACGGCGAAATACCAGCATTGGATATTGACAAGTTGGAAGATGCAGACTTGCTTATCATCGCAGAAAAAATCATCGCCCTCATGGAGCGCGATGCGCTGATTGATCGAGAAAGAAACGGGTTGCATGATCGTTGGTCTAACTGGCAAAGAATATAGGGCAGGAGTAATTAATGCAAAACCTGTTGCGCACCACACATCGGGCCGTCTCGTGGCGTTTTTATGTGGAATTCGATCCCAAATCTACAGTCGCCGAATTTGTCGAGTGCAGCGGCTTGGTCGTCGAACGTGAATTTAGCGCGATCGCAGAAGGTGGGCGCAACAATTTCGAGATCAAGCTGCCAGGCCGTTTGAAATATTCCGATGTCACTCTCAAACGCGGTCTAATCGATCTGGAACTGCTCGACTGGTTGATTGAAAATTCGGACCAAAATACCGTCAAACCCGCCTTTCGCACCGTGATCATCCACCTGGCAAACGAATCGGGCGAAGAAGCCTTCAAATGGACTCTTTACCACGCATACCCGGTTAAGTGGAGCGGCCCATCCCTGAAAGCAGATAGCTCGGACATCTCCATCGAAGAACTCGTGTTGACATATACCTACTTCGAGCAAGAATCCTTCGCCCACAATGCAATGAAGAGTGCGGCGGACAAACTCAGAGCCGTCAATCCTTTTTAATGCGCTCATCCATTTGGAAATCTATCTAATACTGAGAAAAGCGGCGCTACCCTATGGCAGAACAGAATCGACCCGGCCCGAAATCTCCCTCGTACCCCAATCGGATGGCCCAGGCTGGTGGCTTTACCTTGCGCGCCGTCGATAGCGCCGAGCGTATGACCCAAGCACTGTCGCCCTGGGTTCGGGAGATGCTGGATAGCAGCAGTGCACCTACCGACGGAGGTTCCCTGGTTCACCGGCTCATGCGCCGCCGGGCCGACGAAAGCGTGAGCTTCCTTTCTACACTGGCAATCCTCAAACGCTTTCACCGTATCGCCACCCGCACATCCTCTTGGAAGGCAGATGTTGGTACAATTTCCCCTAATCTCTTTGAAAAATTTTCCGAGGAGATGCTTAAGAACTGGGACATGGGCGCCAACAACATCACAGCCCTGCTGAAGATCAATCGCCAGGAAGAGGCTATCGACATGCCCCTGGCTGGAGAATCCGGCGAACCCAGTCCTCGACCACAACAGGCGCCTGCGAACCAGACCCCCGCGATGACCATGGAAGAAATTCGCCGCCGAGTTGCAGAAGCGCGCAATTTCGAATCCCTTTCACCCGCTGCCGTTCCCAACTTTGTCAAAGCACAGGATGGTTCTGGCCCACCCGAGGTGCGCCCAGTCGCCCAACACCCTGCCAGCCGTCCTACCCCGGCCCCACCCCGGCCTACCGACCAACCGATTGCCCGCTCCTTGTCGGACCGTACAGCCCCATCTGGGCCACAGTCGCCCCAGCCGCCTGCCCAGAAGCCAACCGAGCAGCCCGCCCAGCCTGCCCCCCGGATGATGCGTCGCCGCATGGCCCGCAAGGTAGAATATCTCTCCATGCCAGCCAGCGATGGCAAAGATGATGGAGAGAGCGAAGGCGCAGACGATAGCGATGCTGGCCCAGCCGCCCACTTTGACACCGGCCCACCCAATTTAGATTGGCTTTTTCCCTCAGTCGAGACCGCACAATCCGATTGGTTCGCACCCAGCGAGACGCATAGCGTACGCTGGGTTGATGCGCGTCGCTCGACAAGCCCATCCAGAGCAACTGTGGCCAACCGCAGTACCCAAAAGAATCCGCGGCAGACAACTACCCAGAAGCGCTCGCCTCGGCCCGCTGGCGTGCAGGGGGTGATGCAGCGCTCCATACAACGGCTGGCGGCCAGCACATCTGGACGACTGTTGGCGAGCCGACCCTATCTGCTGCTGGATCACCTTCAAACCCAATCGAACGCACCCGCACCCGCACCTGCGCCCATACCCCAGCCAACCGCAGAAGCCCACGTGCCAGGCGATGGTTTGTCCACCTTGAACCCAGCGACAGCCCAACTTTCGTTTGGCCCCCAACAGTTATCCGAACCGCCCCGACCCCGCGCACAAGCCACTGGCTCAACGCTTCTGCCGGTCAGTTTGGAAGATTTTGCACTACCCCACTTTCAGCGTATCCGCCAACAGAGAACCGTGCCACAAACCGGGCAGAGTGCGGATGCGACTTCCCTGGCTGGCATGCTTCCAACAAACCAGACTCAAACGGGACAGGCTCAACCTTCATCACCTCAAGCCCAACCAGGGCAGACAGCACAGCCAGCGCGTCGGACGGGCCGGGCATCTTT
>JAHEML010000003.1 GCA_024643705.1 Caldilineaceae bacterium
GATTGACCGCGACCCAGCCTACTACGCCCTGGTTCATGGGAATACGCATTTCGCGTAGCACGCCACCTGCCTGGCCCGTAGGTACATAGAAGAGCAATTGGTTGTGTCGTTCATCTGTCAGGAAAAGGGTTGCGGCCTGGGATTGGAGTACACGTGCCGTCAATTCGGTTGTTTCTTGCAATACGGCTTCCAAATCCAGGGTGCTGTTGAGCGATTGGCTCACCTGGGCGATCAGATTTGCTTGGTCCAGCCGCTGCTGGGTCATATGCAACTGGCGTTCGCTCTGACCGCTGTCGACAATCAGGTGGACAAAGCGCGTCAGCGCGCCATAATCGATCTGGTCGGGATGCCAATTCTCCGAAAAGGCTAGGCTAACTCCGCCTTGCAACACGTCGTCGAAATACAACCGCATGTGCAAGATGGGCAGGTCTTCTTTCCGGCGGCCCACACCTAGATCAAGTTTGCCCCTCGCAATCGGGTGAAATTCGTCAAACTTGCCCGGCTCAATTCCGCGCAATTCGGCGGTGGGCATGTGTTTCAATGCGTCTTGCCAGCGGTGCAAGCGCATCAATCGGCTATGGTCCAAGTCACCAACCCGTAGGTTGATCTCCGGGATTGGCTCG
Organism: Caldilineaceae bacterium; assembly: GCA_024643705.1. Lineage (GTDB taxonomy): Bacteria > Chloroflexota > Anaerolineae > Caldilineales > Caldilineaceae > JACQGT01. The sequence goes on from JAHEML010000003.1 coordinate 624, forward strand.
TGGGCCGAGAGTAATAGGATGTTGACGGCATCCAACACCGTATGATGATAGATCACCTCTGCGCACCGTTGCCAATAGGCGTCGATCTTGCCTTGTGCCAGAAGTTGGTTCAACTCTAACACATGTGCAACCAACTCTTGCGCCTGAATAGCAAGGGGTGTATTGGTCGCATTCGATCTATCAATGTTGTCGACAGTGTTGTCGACAGTGTTGTCGACAGTGTTGTCGACAGTGTTGTCGACGGTGTTGTCGACGGTGTTGTCGACGGTGTTGTCGACGGTGTTGTTGACGGTGTTGTTGACGGTGGCGTCTGGCTTTTGGGTATTGGGCGATGTTGATAAAGGATCCATGTTGACAGTCTCTTGTGGATGGGGGAGGACCGAAGAATCGGGGAGTGTCGTGGCTCTGTCGAGTGTCGATTGTAAAAAGGGTATGTGGCACAATTTTTACAAAAAAGTATAACAATTCCTATAACAGCCCAATACAAAAGCCCAATACAAAAAGGGTCGTCGAAGATTTCTCTTCGACGACCCTTTTTGTATGACAGACTTTAGTAACTGTCCGTAAACAACTTGGGCGATATGATTCCGGGAATCGTGCCATCAAACCGTGAAGTTAAGAACGGACAGTTACTTATTGTGTGACAGAGAGTCACGCAGGGTGCGTTGGCTACGCCGCATCTTGCAGATCGACCATGTCCTCGCTGTCGTCGTCAGCACTCCCCACGCTGCTGATCTCATCGTCGTCAAGAACGGCAAGGTTCACTGGTAGCCCCCCGGTTTTGCGAATCAGACCATCGATCTCCTTGGCGATTTCGGGGTTCTCGCCCAGGAAAATCTTGGAATTTTCCCGTCCCTGGCCCAGGCGAGTGTCCTGGAAACTATAAAAGGCACCACGCTTATCCACAACATCATATTGCACGCCCAGGTCAAGCAGATCGCCGTTTTTGCTGATGCCCTCGTTGTACATAATGTCGAATTCGGCCACTTTGAAGGGCGGTGCCACCTTATTCTTGCGGATGGTGACACGTGTCCGGTTGCCAATGACATCACTTCCTTGCTTGATCGATTGGATGCGTCGGATGTCCATACGCACGCTGGCATAGAACTTCAGCGCCATACCACCAGAAGTTGTCTCTGGGTTGCCAAACATCACGCCGATCTTCTGGCGCAACTGGTTGGTGAAGATCATGCTGGTTCCACTTGTCTTGACGGCTCCCACGAGCTTGCGCAATGCCTGGCTCATCAGGCGTGCCTGCAAGCCCACATGGCTGTCGCCCATCTCGCCTTCGATTTCGGCCCGGGGTACCAGGGCGGCCACACTATCGACCACAACCACATCCATCGCCCCAGAGCGAACCAACGCCTCGGTGATCTCCAGCGCCTGTTCGCCTGTGTCGGGTTGGCTGATGTAGAGATTATCTACATCTACCCCAATCTTGCGGGCATAGGCCGGGTCGAGCGCGTGTTCCACATCGACAAAGCCGCACACGCCACCCAATTGCTGGGCTTCTGCAATGATGTGCAGGCAGACTGTCGTCTTGCCCGAACTCTCTGGGCCGTAAATTTCCATAATGCGCCCTTTGGGGATACCGCCAATGCCAAGAGCGAGGTCCAAACTCAGGCTACCCGTGGGAATCGACTCAATGTCCAGCCGGGTCGCATCGCCCAGCTTCATAATAACGCCATCGCCAAATCGACGATTCAGGCCGGCAATGGTTGTTTCTAATGCTTTCAGTTTGCCATTGCTTTCTGTGGATGAAGATGTGGATTTGCTGCGGGCCATGGTGATTTCTCCTCTGTTGGGTTCCCTGTGTGAGCGAAGGTCGATTCCTGGGAAACTGAATGGAACTTTCCGTCTATTTGTGTACGTTTGATCCATGCGCCAGACCCAGGTGTACGGGTATTCACAAGTATAGAACACTTGTTCTTGAATGTCAACTCCGCTAAAAGAAGAAAATCAAGCGACAACAATTTTTTTGCCATCACTATCTCTGCTGCTATAATCGCGTCAGCGCCATTAACCCCTTCACCTGCCTCGTCAACACGTTCGGCGGATACAAATCTTCCCTGTTTGTGTTTCAAGACAAGGCAAATCGCCAGCTCATCGTCACCCATTTCCCACCAGCAAAACGAATACACCATCAACGGAATTAAAATAAGGACTGCCGAATCGGGCAATCCCCACATTGGTCTCTTCAATACAAAAAATGAGTGTACACCGACGAAAACTTAATCGAGCCTGGGAAACACTACGAGCATTACCGATGCCTGCCATTGCAACGGATCGTCTCGTAGACCTGCATGATGATCTTGCCTACTACGACACAGCCATCGCCGAAGAAATGCGCGAATATGTCCGTGGGCGTACGATCGATCCAAACCGGGTGCAGATCGACATGGAATTGGAGGACGCTCTGCGTTCCTTCAAGCCGGAAAACTCGGCAGAAGTCGAATGTCGCCGGGAATTTCTGCGCTACAAGCGACGCATTGACGACGTGGTGCGCGAACTCATGCGCGCAACACCAGCAACCGTCAAGGTATAGGGGCTTTGCCCTGCGCACTTGGCGCCTGGTATTGGTAACACCCCAAAACGTGATCGTTCGCCATTCCCACGCTCTGCATAAATGCATAGCAAATGGTGGGGCCGACAAAAGTAAAATCGGCCTTGCGCAATGCTTTGGACAGGGCGCGGGCCACATCGGTTTCCGCAGGAATGGTCTCCGGCGTCAGGGGCATGGCCGGCAGCAGGGGCTTCCCATCAACAAATCGCCATAGCCAGGCAGAAAATGTGCCATGCTCTTCTACGATGCGTAAGAACGCCTTGGCATTGCGCACAGCGCCCCGCACCTTCAGCCGGTTGCGCACAATCCCCGCATCAGCCAACAGGCTGGCGATCTTCTCCTCGCCATAGGCCGCAATCTGGACCGGATCGAAATCATCGAAGGCGCGCCGGAAGTTCTCCCGTTTGTGTAAAATCGTCCGCCAGGATAGCCCCGCCTGAAAACACTCCAACAGCAGCCGCTCGAACAGTTCCTGGTCGTCGTAGACAGGTACGCCCCACTCGTTGTCGTGATACGCCTGCATCAATTCATCGTCCCCGGCCCAAAAGCAGCGGGAGAGGGTGGTTGTCTCGCTCATCTTTAACTTTATCTCCTTTTACTCTCTTTGTGCCTTCACACATCTCGGTCTATCAAATCCTCGACCGTCTCCCGCCGCTGCACCAGCCGGGCAGTGCCACCGTGCAGCCACACCACCGCAGGGCGTAGCGCGCCGTTGTAATTGCTGGACATCATCAAATGGTATGCACCGCTCACAGGCACAGCCACCAATTCTCCTGGCTGCACCTCCGCCATCGGCAGGTCTTCTATGAGAACATCGCCGCTTTCGCAATAAGGGCCGCCCAGCCATGCCGCATCCAACGCAGGCCGCAAGGGATTTGCCACTGGGAGGGCCGAATAGCGTGCGCCGTAGAGGCTGGGCCGGATGTTGTCCGCCATGCCGCCATCCAGCAGCAGCCAACGGCGGTTGACCGTCCGTTTCACTGCGCCCACCCGATAGAGCGAAACCCCGCCCACCGCCACAATACTGCGGCCCGGCTCGACGTGCAGAATAGGCAACGGTAAATTGTTGGCTGCACAGCCCGCCACCAACTTTGCTGCCAGAAAAGCCACATACTCGTCGATGGACGGGTGGGGCAGGTCATCTTCGTGGTAGGGTACCCCCCAGCCGCCGCCGGGTGAAAGGTAGGCCGGTGTCCAGCCGCTCGCATCCCGCAGTTTGGATAGCAGATCGAGTACCCGCTCCAGTGCCGGGCCGATGGGCCGGGGATCGTGGAAGTGGGAGCCTTGGTGAAAATGGATGCCTGTCAACGAGAGTCCGTTGGTGTGGCACAGGGCGACGGCCTGGACTGCGTCGGCAAAACCCATGCCAAACTTGCTATCGTCCTGGCCTGTCTGGCGGAAGGCGTGGGTGTCTACGGCCACGCCGGGGCGCAAACGCAGCCAAATTTGGGGAAAATCGTTGGTGTCCTTTGCCACTTCTCCGGCCAGCGCGGCCAGATGTTCCAATTCCCACAGGTTGTCCACCACAATTGTGCCTGCGGTTGTCAGCGCAGCCTGCAAATCTGTGGCCGATTTGTTGACCCCGTGTACAAGAATCTGTTCTCGAGGTACACCGGCACGGGCTGCAATGTACAATTCCCCTGCTCCAGTGCAATCGATCCAAAGCCCGCGCCCGGCTGCCCAGCGGGCCGCGGCCAGATTCATCAGTGCCTTGCCCGCATAGGTAATGCCCGCGATGCCAGGGTAGTGGGCGGCCAACGACGAGCGATATTCATCCACCGCGGCATCCAGGCTGGACTGATCGTACACGTACAATGGCGTGCCGTATTCCTCGGCCAATTGTGTCAAATCACAGCCGGCGACGGCAAGCTGATCCACCTCATCGACTCGGCGTATTTCGGTCGATTTTGGAAAGAGTTGTAACCGCTTCTCCATATATTCTCCGAGCTTCCAGGGGTATTGTATACACGGATAGAAAGAAACACAGATAGAAAGAAACACAAATAGGCAGACAGAAGCTTTCTCGGTGTTCTTTTCAATCCGTGTATACACAAAAAATGTTCGATGCTTGCCCAAAGTGCCAAGACGTAAGCACTTACAGCACCACCAGCACAATCCCGGCCAGCGTGACAACCGCGCCCAGCAAGGTGGCAATGGTAGGTACTTCGTTCAGCAGGATTATGCCCAGTACAATCCCGCCGGTTACCTCTTGGGTGGCAATCAGATTAACCACCGTGGCACTGATGCGGCGCAGAGCGGCATTGTAGAGAGTGTGTCCCAACGCCAAAGGCAACACGCCCAACGCCACAACGCTGATTATGGCAGGCCAGGTGTAGCCAGCGGGCGAAAAGTTGGCAACAGCCGCGGGCAGAAGCCAGACAGCGCCGATGGTGTAGACACTCCCAGCATAGGCGATCAGCGAAAAGCGCTCCCGCTGGCTACGCCCTGCCACACTGTACATGCCAAAACAGATCGCGCTGCCCACGGCCAAGCCGTCGCCGATGAGCATCCGGGGGGTTAGGGCTGGCTCGAAACCGGCCAACACCCCCACACCCACCACCGCCAACCCAATGCCTATCCACTTGCGCAGACTGAGGGACTCGTGGAGAAAGAGCCAGGAAAAGATGGCAACAAAAATTGGCGCTGTATAGACAAGCGCCAATGCGTGGGCAATCGTTGTATAGTCTAGAGCTGCGATGTAGAGAGCGAAATGCAGGGCAGTGATCAGGCCATAGAAGGCAAAGCGTGCCCAGTCTTGGCGGGCTGGCAACCTCTCGCCACGTGCCAGTGCGATCCCGCCCACCAGCAGGGCCGCAACAATCAGCCGACCAGCAGCAATTTCGTAGGCAGAAAGGCTATGGGCAGCCCAGCGGATAAGGACAGGGCTTGTGCTAAACAGCAGGACGGCCAGCGCCACAAATCCGATACCACGACGCTCTTCGCTGCTCACGCACAGTACTCACTTTGAGAATGGCGACAAATTGGTCCCAATGGTTAGGCAGCTATTCGCCCGCCGGTCGACTACACGCCCGCTGTTAACAACGCTGCAACCGAGCCAAGCACCATACTGATGATAATGAGCAAGCTCAGAACGTAGAATATCTTCTCGCTGCGTGTAAATTTCTTGCGGCGACTATTGTTACGGCTCATGTCAAACTCCATTGAAAAAGAAAGGGCGCGAATGTCAAAAGTATATCATAGAAGCCGCACATGCAAGTAATTCAAGCCATTTCGCCTGGTGGATTCGGCACAACACACGTGCCTGCTTCCAATTGCTCCCGACCAAAAGAGTAGCTGTCGCCGCCTGGGAAGATCAGGGGCAAGGGTTTGGGCCACTACTGGTGGTCGAGACTGGTGGTCGAGACTGGTGGTCGAGACTGAGAGTGCGCAGCGCAGCGCTACTCCCTTCAGCCCAATATATAATCATTCCGGGCAACGCGCTTTGCCGCCAGCGTCGTAATTGTGCTACCATGCGCGTCAGTTGATGAAAAACACACTACGTTCAGGATTTTCGAATGACACAATTTCCATTACCACCTCTTACCCTCCCCAACGCAGACATTGCCATTGTCGGCCTGGGACCGGGAGCGGTGGGCGATATCCCCTTGGTCGTCTGGCAGTTGCTCCACAGCGGACGACAGGTGATTTTGCGCACCCGCCGCCATCCGTGCGTGGACGCGTTGGGGCAGGTTGCCAATCTGCAAAGTTGTGATGATCTTTACGAGCAGCACGACGCTTTTGCCCAAGTTTACGCTGGGGTTGTCCAGCGAGTGATGACCGCGGCAGGGCATGGACCTGTGGTCTATGCTGTGCCCGGCCATCCGTGGGTGGGCGAAGCGACCACCGGCGCGATTCTGGAACGGGCACGGGCCGAGGGGCTGGCGGTCCACGTGAGCGGTGGTGCCAGCTTCATCGACGCCGCGGCCACATCCCTGGGGCTGGACCCCATGGAAGGCTGCCAGATCATCGACGGGATGCTCCTGGCCGCCCGCCATCACCCTCACTTGGATGTAAGCCTGCCCGCGCTGATCGGCCAGGTCTACGCCCGGCAGGTCGCCTCGGACATCAAGCTGACCCTTCTCAACGCCTACCCAGCCGAACAGCCAGTCACCCTGATCCACGGGGCTGGGATGGGTATTCAACGAACCGAGACCTTTGCCCTGCACGAGCTTGATCGTCGCGACGACTTCGACCATTTGACCAGCCTGTTTATTCCTGCCCAGCGGCCCGGCGGCAGCTTGAACGATCTGCAGGAATTGATCGCTCACCTGCGCGCGCCGGAGGGCTGCCCCTGGGATCAGGTGCAAACTTTGCAGAGCCTGCGGGAGTTTTTACTGGCTGAATGTTGCGAGGTGCTGGAAGCCATCGACAATGAAGACGATGAACATACCGCCGAGGAATTGGGCGACGTGGTGGGCATCGTCTGTATGATAATCCAGGTGGCTGTGGAGGAGGGCCGCTTTTCTATGGCCGATGCCATCCGCACCAGTGTGGAAAAGCTGACCCGCCGCCATCCCCACGTTTTTGATGTAGCAAATGTGCCGGACATGGATGGGCTTTACAGCCAGTGGGATGCCATCAAAGCCCAAGAGCGGGCAGACAAGGGCCAAAAGCCCAAAGGGCCGCTGGACGGAATCCCCGCGGCCCTGCCCGCGCTGGAAAAGGCGCGGGAACTGCAATCCAAAGCCGAAAAAGCCGGGCTGCTCAAACGGGTGGATGTGGCCGCAGAAAACCCGGATTTGGCCCACCTGCTCCCCGTCGGCAGCGACGAGGCCGATTTGGGTCGCCTGCTCTGGCAGATCACCGCGTTGGCAAAAACCCAGGACTTGCAGGCTGAGGCCGCTCTGCGGGAATTTGCTGTGCGTTTTCGCGAAAAGCAAGCCAACCCAGAAGTTGGGTGACGAAAGCACAATGTCTCGTCCTCCGCCGGGGATGTATTTCAGTTTTAGGGCGGATTGTAACTACCGGTATCACCGGGCCTTAAAGTGCTGGGCAGCCGGGCAATGTTCCTTGAAAGAGGGGTGTGTCAGCGTAAAACGGTCTTATTGAGCCGGATTTATCCGGCGTTGCGCGATAGCTCCGGATCTTTAGCCCGGAGTGATCATCGCTGAAGGCTCATTCACCCTCATTGTGAAATACATCCCTCCTCCGTGTGCGACTTGCCGCCCAGAAACTCCTATGCTATTCTTAGCCTGCTTCCAACAATCCGTTCTATAGCTCTAAACGACAGTCCATCCCCGGCTGTCTGCCTGTCCCCTCTACGCGTGATTGACTCCATATTTTTTCGACATTCAATTGCAGTTCATTTTTCACACATTTCAGGAGGAATACCGATGAAACAATGGCGTATCTACCCATTGCTGGCTCTACTTGTGGTGGTGTCTATGGTGCTGGCCGCGTGCCCGGCTCCCGCAGCCGCACCAGCGCAAGAAGCAGCCCCCGCCGCCGAAGCCGCACCAGCGGCAACCGAAGCTCCGGCCGCCGAAGCTGCGCCTGCCGAAGCAGCAGGTGGCAGTGTTGTCAAAGTCTACACAAGCTGGCCGCTCCAGGGACCCATGTTGCCCGAAGGCGACTCGATGAAGAAAGCCGTGGACCTTGCCCTGAAGCATTACCTGGATGCCAACGGCGGCGGGCCTGCCGGCTTGACCATCGAACTGGTGAACCTGGACGATGCCTCGCCCACCACAGGTTCGTGGGACGGCACAATTGAGGCCGAGAATGCACAGAAATGTGTGAACGATGCCGATTGCCTGGTCTACTTTGGCACCTACAACTCCGGCGCAGCCAAAATTTCCATGCCCATCACCAACCGGGCCGGCATTGCCCACATTACCCCGGCCAACACCTATCCAGGTCTGACCCACGCCTGGGATCAGGGCGAGCCGGAAATCTACCGCCCCAGCGGCACAGTCAACTATTTCCGCACCAACGCATCGGACGACTTGCAGGGCTGGGCAGGTGCTTCCTGGGCCAAGTGTCTGGGCTACGACACGGTCTACCTGCTGGATGACCGCCAGCTGTACGGCAAGGGTGTTGTAGATGCCTTTATTCAGCAAGCCGAGAAAGTTGGTATTGAAATTGTTGGCCGAGACGGTGTGGAGTCTTCGGACATCGACTTCCGCTCTTTGCTGACCAAAGTTAAGGCAGCCAACCCAGCGTTGGTCTATGGTGGCTTCGTCATCGACAGCGGCGGTCCCCAGGTGATTCAGCAGATGGGTTCCTTGGGTCTCTTCGACCTGGGCATCAAATTCATGGGGCCGGATGGCCTGGTGAACCCGGCGCTGGTGGAGCAGGTTGGCGGCGCGGACGTTGCCAACGAAAATGTACTGCTCACCTTCCCTGGCTTGGCCCCCAGCCAGCTCACATCCGAAGATGGCTTGAAGTTCTTTAACGATTTCCAAGCTGAATATGGCATGGAACCCAGCCCGTGGAGCACCTACGCCTATCAGGCCATGCAGGTCATCCTCGATTCTGTCGATCGGGCTGGCACGGCTGACCGGACGGCTATTTTGGACGCTATGCGCGGTCTGAAAGATTTCCAGGGCATCACCGGCACCTTCGGTTTCAACGAAAACGGTGACCCAACGGTCTTTGCCATGGGTGGCAATATCGTGCGCGATGGCGATATCCAGTATGTCGGAGTCATCAGCCCGGATATGGTCGAGGCTGGCACCTGTGATGCAGCGATGCCGTAATTAGATTGCGTCGTGGGTGTTGCGTATCTGGTAAGTGTATCTGTTCAGTAATTTGTAGCCTGTAGGCAGGTGATGGACAAAATTCTTCGTTCATCACCTGCCTTTCCAATCAACGTTAACCAAGAATTGTTGAATGCTGCGGCCAACAACACCCAGCCTACGCAGTACGAAATACGCAATAGGCTTTCCCACCAGTAGAAAATCTATCCATCCACACCCCAACCGGAGGCGTCTCCGTGTCGCCAACCGAAGTTCTTATCCAACAGTTGTTAAATGGTCTGACCATCGGTGCCTATCTGGCGTTGATTGCATTGGGCTACACAATGGTCTACGGCATTATCGAGCTGATCAACTTTGCCCATGGTGATCTCTTCACCTTTGGCTTTCTCATCTCGCTTAGCCTCTTTCGGCTCTACGGGGCCACAGGGACTTTGGTGGGTTTCGAGTTGGTCTGGCTCTTTACCACGGTGCTGCTGCTGACCATGCTGCTCACCGGCATTCTCAACGTGGTCATCGACCGCATCGCCTACAAACCATTGCGCAAAGCACCCAGGCTAGCCCCGCTGATCACGGCTGTGGGTATGTCATTTGCTCTGGAAAACATCTTTGCCAATTGGTACGGCTCCAGTCAGATCAACTATCCGGACTTTTTCCCCCGGGTGGACATTTTACGCGAATGGTTTCAGATGGACACCTTCGTCCTCTTTACCACCCAGGACTTGCTCCTTGTCGGGGTGACGATTCCGTTGATGATTGGTTTGCGCTATTTTGTCCAGCGCACAAAGCTGGGCAAGGCCATGCGGGCCAGCGCCCAGAATGCCAACGCCGCAGCCATCATGGGCATCAACGTGGAGCGGGTGATCATGACCACCTTTTTCATCGGCGGTGCGCTGGCCGGCGCGGCCGGGATGATCTTCGGCAATTTTCTGCACACGGGGCGCTATCTCATGGGCTTCGATGCGGGTCTCTTCGCCTTCACCGCTGCGGTTTTTGGCGGCATTGGCAATATCACCGGGGCCATGCTGGGTGGGCTGATCATCGGGCTGATCAAAGCCTTTAGCGATCAATACCTGGCCGCTCAATGGACAAGAGCCGTCATCTTTGCCATTCTCATTCTGGTGCTGGTTTTCCGGCCCCAGGGCTTGTTGGGCCAAGGGGAGGCGGAGAAAGCCTGATGGAACAGATACAGCCGAAATTCTCCCGTTCGACCACCCGGCGCGCCACGGCCCCTGCCCGCCCGGAACAGATCACCAACTGGGTGATAGTGAGCGCGCTCCAATCCTTTATCCTCATTGCCCTGACACCCGCTCTGATCAACCAGTGGGGCATGTTGGGGTGGGCAGCGTTTGGCTTGGGCGCGGTGATGGCCCTTCTCTGTTTTGGCTGGTACACGGGCAAAGCAGGGGCCTACCCCATGTTGGCGATCTTTTATGTCTTTTCCTTCGTCAGCCTGATGGGCGCGGCGCTGGCCTTTCTCTCTGCTCAACCGCTGCTCACGGCCCTGATTTTTCTCGCCCTGGCTTACATTACGGCGGGCGCGTTTGCCCGCAAAGAGCGGGGTGCGTCCATCTTTTTGGCCGTGGTGCTGGTCATCGGCTTCGTGGTGCTTTTTGCCTCGGCCAGCGAAGGCGCGCGGGACCGACTGAACCTGATGCTGCTTTTCTTCGGACTGTATGTGTTGACCAGCGGCGCGGCCACCTTTATTTTCGGCGTGCGTTTCAGCGATCTGCGCCGGGACGATGTGATGGCCTTCTACGGCTTTGCCAGCGAACCAGCCATTCTCACCGCTGTCGAAACAATCCGGACACGTCTGGCTAGCTTTCTTTCCAGCAGCTATGGGTTGATCGTGGGTCTGTTGCGCCCTATCGGACGGGGTTCTGCGGCCACGGGTAAAGCCTGGCGGGGTGCATTGGCTGGGATGCCCCGGCCTGCTCTGCGCGGGACACAGATCGTTCTGATTGTCCTCGGCCTGATCGTCTTTCCCTGGGCTATTCGCCAGTTGGAAATGGCGACCAATATCTCCCTGCTCATCACCATGAACGTGGGCTTGCTCTTTGTGGTGCTTGCTCTGGGGCTGAATATCGTTGTCGGTTTCGCTGGCCTGCTCGACCTGGGCTACGCTGCCTTTTTCGCCATCGGTGCCTACACAATGGGCGTTTTCACCTGGCCCAATCTGGGTTTGGAGTGGAGCTTTTGGATTGTCATTTGGATCAGCGCTCTGGTGGCAGGCATTTTTGGGATGATTATCGGTGCGCCCACCCTGCGGCTGCGGGGCGACTATTTGGCGATTGTCACCTTGGCTTTCGGCGAGATCGTGCCCAGGGCCATCCGTGAGATGTGGGACATCAAACTCAAAATTCCCTTCACCGAGATTTATCTCATTGGTGATAAGCTGGAAGGCTTCAACCTGACCAACGGCCCCCAAGGCATGAACCCCGTGGGCACGCCCATGTTCTTCGGCTTTGAACTTGGTGTAGACCCTATCCATTTGGGCAACTTCGCCACCATCAGCCCACCTATGCAATGGTATTTCCTGATCCTGATGGTGGGCGGGATTGTGCTGTTGGCCGCGCTCCGCCTGGAACGCTCTCGGCTGGGCCGGGCATGGATGGCTATCCGCGAGGATGAGACCGCAGCCGATGCCATGGGCGTGGACCCTGTACGCACCAAACTGCTGGCTTTCGCCTTGGGCGCTTCTTTCTCCGGCTTTGCCGGTTCTATCTACGCCGCTATGATCCAGGCCATCTTCCCCGAACTTTTCAGCTTTCTTGTCTCTATCTTCCTGCTCATTCTGGTGATTGTGAGCGGCATGGGTAACATCTGGGGTGTACTGGTGGGCGGGCTGATGATCTCTCTCTTCGACCGGGTGGTGCTGGCCCAGATTGTGCCCCAGTTTGTGCCGGGGGGCGATGTGCTGCAAAAGTGGCGTTGGGTGATGTACGCCGCGGGCCTGATTGCGGTGATGGTGCTGCGCCCGGAAGGTCTCTTCCCCAGTGCGGCCCGCCGTGCCGAGATGCACGAGGGCGACGACGATTTTGACTTTGATGAGTGGGACGGCGAATCTGACGCACAGATCGACCCAGGTAGCGCAACACCAGCAGCCGCAAAGGGGGGCAACTGACAATGGCACTCCTGCAAGCGAAGGGACTCACCAAACGTTTTGGCGGTCTGACCGCGGTGAATGATGTTGACCTGGCTCTGGAACCGGGCCAGATCGCCAGCCTGATCGGCCCGAACGGCGCGGGCAAGACAACCTTTTTCAACATGGTGACAGGGCTGTATGTGCCCAGCGAGGGATCCCTCACCTTTGACGGCCACACTCTGGGGCGTTTCAAACCCAATCGGGTCACATCGTTGGGCATTGCCCGCACTTTCCAGAATATCCGCCTCTTCAAAAACATGACGGCGCGGGAAAATGTGCTGGTGGGCATGAACTGCCGCCTGCGCTCGCCCTGGTACGCGTCGTTGCTCCACACAAATGGGATGAAGAAGGAGGAAACCGCCGCCCATATCCGCGCCAACGAACTCCTGGACTATGTGGGTTTGGGCGCGGAACGGGGTGATACCATTGCCAAAAACTTGGCCTATGGCATGCAACGCCGCCTGGAAATCGCCCGAGCATTGGCAACCGAACCCAAGCTCTTGTTGCTGGACGAACCCTCGGCTGGGATGAACCCCCGCGAAACCCAATCCCTCACCGACTTTATCCGCCAGTTGCGGGATGATCTGGGGCTGACCATTCTGCTCATTGAACATGATATGAAAGTGGTCATGGGCATCTCCGACTGGATTCATGTGCTGGACTACGGCCAGAAGATTGCAGCAGGCCCGCCGAAGGAGATTCAGCGCAACCCACGGGTGATCGAAGCCTATTTGGGCAAAGCAGCGACAGAAGCGTAAGACGTATTGCGAATTGCGTATTCTGTTGGCTGCTGGCGTCTCACCGACTGATACAGAATACGCAACACGCAACGTTCACTCATCATCTCATCATCAACGAGTTATCCTATGTCCCACATGCTCGAACTGGAAAATGTTCATTCGTTCTACGGTCACATCCACGCGCTCAAGGGCGTGTCTCTGCACGTGGACGAGGGGGAGATCGTCACCCTGATTGGCTCCAATGGTGCGGGCAAAAGCACAACCATCCGCACAATTTCCGGCCTGCTCAATCCCCGCCGGGGCACTGTGATTCTGGAAGATCAGCGCATCGACGGGTTGCCTGCGCATCAGGTGGCGGGATTGGGTGTGGGGCAGGCTCCCGAAGGGCGCTGGATTTTCCCCAAGCTCACCGTGCTGGAAAATCTGGAGATGGGCGCGTTCAGCCGCAACGACAGCGATGGCATCGCCGATGATCTGGCCTATGCCTTCGACCTCTTTCCCCGGCTCAAGGAGCGGATCCACCAGCAGGGGGGTACTCTTTCCGGCGGTGAGCAGCAGATGCTTGCCATTGGCCGCGCCTTGATGGCCCGCCCCCGCCTGCTGCTGCTGGACGAGCCATCCATGGGGCTTGCGCCCATGCTGGTGGAGCTGATCTTCGAGACAGTGACCAACATCAACCGCCAGGGGATGACGATTCTGCTGGTGGAGCAGAACGCGCTCATGGCCTTGCAAGTGGCCCATCGGGGCTATGTGTTGCAGACCGGTGAGATTGTGCTGGGGGGCGATGCCAAAGAGTTGCAGACAAACGAGCAGGTGCGGAAGGCGTATTTGGGCGAGGAGTAGAGTTGGTTGAAAATGGAACAGACAATCTACGAAGCCGCCGGGGGCAGACACGCCTTCACCGATCTGGCCCACGCATGGCATGTACGCTGTCTGGCAGACCCAATTGTGAGCCACGCTTTCTCACACGGGTATCATCCCCAGCATACCGAGCGGCTGGCCGCGTATTGGGCCGAGGCGCTTGGTGGCCCGCAAGTGTATTCGGAAGCCATCAGCACCGAGTCTCAAGTGATGCGATTGCACGCGGGGAACGGCGAGCACCGGGAGATGGACGAGCGCGCGCAAAGCTGTTTTGCCCGGGCACTCGATGACGCGTCGATCCCCGACGACCCTCGCCTACGCACCACACTCAAGGACTACTTTCGCTGGGCAACCGAGCGTTTGTCAAGTTACCCGGATTCAGCTGAACAGGTTCCCAGCGGACTCACAATGGTCTACTGGTCGTGGAATGGGCCGGTAAAATTTGAGTAAATTTCCCTGCCTGTGCTACAATTTCGTCAACACGCGCCCGTAGCTCAGCGGAATAGAGCACTGGTCTTCGGAACCAGGTGTCGGGGGTTCGAATCCCTCCGGGCGTACCAAAAAAAACGGGCGTACCAAAAGGAGAAGTCGCCGAGTACCCAATAGGGTATTCGGCGACTTCTCCTTTTGCCCCGACTTTCGTCCTCCTACACCGCCATCACCCGCGGCTGCACATCCCAGCGCACGGGCAGATTCTTCACCCCGTGCAGGATCACCCCATCGGTTGGGGGCAATGCGCCCGAAGTGCTACGCGCCAGATTGGGCAAGCGTTCCAGCAGAATGTTCAATACTACTTTGGCTTCCAGCCGGGCCAAGGGAGCGCCCAGGCAATAATGAACCCCTTGCCCAAAGGCAATATGTCTGTTGGGTTTGCGGCTGATGTCAAAGCGGTTGGCATTCTCGAACTGGCTTTCATCCCGGTTGGCCGAGCCAATCAGCGCGATGACCCGCTGGTCTGGGGGCACTGCGCGCCCGCCCAGTTCCGTCTCTGCCGAGGAAACCCGGAACATAAACTGCACGGGTGAGTGGAGGCGCAGCACCTCTTCCAGGGCATCGGGCAGCAGAGCGGAATTGGTCCGCACAGCTTCCAGCGCGTCCCGGTGCTGCATAAAGAGCATCACCGCATTGCTGATCAGATTCGTTGTTGTCACGTTGCCCGCCACCAGCAACAGGCTGCAAAAATCGAGCAAATCCCACTCGCTCAACTTCTCGCCGTCCATTTCGGAAGCCACCAGCCCACTGATTAGATCGTCCTGGGGAACGGCCCGGCGCTGATCAATGATCTTCTTGAAGTAATCACCCATCTCACCGGATCCGAGCGGGGCATCCGCTCCGGCCCGATTGCCCCGCTCGTCCTCTGTCGAAGAAAAGATGTCGTCTGCGCTGCGCACAATGGCGTCCGACCAGATTTTGAACTGGTCCCGATCCGAAGCTGGCACGCCCAGCATTTCGGCAATCACCATCACGGGCAGAGGATAGGCCAAATCTTGCACCAGATCCATGCGTCCGGTGTCTTCCACCTGATCGAGAAGTTCGTGGGTCAGCTCGCCAATACGGCTTTCCAAACTGGCGACGGCCCTAGGGGTAAAGGCTTTGGTCATCAGTCCACGCAGCTTTGTATGTACCGGCGGATCGGAGGCAATCAGGCTGATTTTGCTCGATTGATCCAACTCTTCGCCGGGACGAAGGGCGCGCCGGAAATCTGACGAGAAGTGCTCGTAGTCCGACAGGACTTTCTTCACGTCGTCGTAGCGGGTGGCGAACCAAAGATCGTAGCGGGCAATGCGGACAATGGGCTGAACACGGCGCAGCACCCAGTAAAGCGGGTAGGGGTTGCGCCGCTGAAGGGTAAGAAATTGGTTGATCACAGTAGTCACCCTTTCTGTATTCGATGGTTTTTGAGAGCCGCTGTCGGAAGGATTCGACAGATTGCTTTTTCTCTTTACATGGCAGATTGCTGTATCAGTGTAGAGCAGTGGACCGACAAATGGTATAGGGCTGCATCCATTTTGCTTTGCAATGCACAATAGAAAACCGTCGATCACCCATTTGCAGAAGCGATTCGACGGTTTTGCCTATCGTATGCGGGATAAGCCCAATCTTTGGTGGTGTGTCACTATTCCATCCCCAGCAACACCTCGCGCATCACTTGATAGGCGATCCCGGCTTCTGCTCGGTTGAGGATCAGCGGTGGCGCCAGGCGCATGGATTTGGCCCCGGCTGTCAGTGTCAGCACACCTTGCTCGAAACAACCCTGCATCCATGCTTTGGCCGTGGCTTTGTCTGCCGTTTCCAGGCCGATCATCAGCCCCATGCCCCGCACCGAGACCAGCCGGGGGGTCTCTTGGGCCAACTCGCGAAAACGGGCCATGAGCCAGTCACCCTGCTCCATCGCGTTTTCCATCAGCCCCTCTTCCTCGATTACCCGGATGTTGGCCCGCGCGGCCGCGCAGCCAATGGGTGTGCCACCCCAGGTGGTGCCGTGGGCGCTCTCCGGCCAGGTGGCAACGCTCTTGCGCGCCATAAATCCGCCCACGGGCACGCCACTGCTGATCCCCTTTGCCATGCAAATAATGTCGGGTTGCACGCCCCAATGCTCCATGGCAAACCATTTACCCGTGCGCCCAAAGCCCGTCTGCACCTCGTCGGCGACGAAGAGAATCCCGTGTTGGTCGCACAGATCACGGATGGCCTGGAAGAAGCCATCTGGCGGCACAATGTATCCGCCCTCGCCCTGGATCGGCTCGGCAATCACCGCGGCCACCTCTTCCGGTGGGGTGGTCGTCTCGAAAATGGTATGGAATTGCCGTTCGGCCTGCTGGCGACCCCAAATGGTTTCGTCCATTCCAGCGGGGCAATCGTCCCGATTGGGGAAGGTGAGATGCTCCACACCGGCCAGCAGAGGGCCAAAGCCACGGCGCTGCACGGCTTTGCTGGCTGTCAGGCTGAGCGAACCGGCTGTGCGTCCGTGGAAGCCACCCCGAAAGGCGATCACCCGCTGGCGACCAGTGAAGTAGCGGGCCAGCTTGAGCGCGCCTTCTACCGATTCTGTGCCGCTATTGGTCAGAAAAACCTCCCAACCACCGGTGTATGTACCAGTCGGGGCCATCCCCACCAACTGTTCGCATAGTTCCATATAGCCTGGGCTGTAGACATCCGGGCCGCCCACGTGGATCAGGCGGCGCGCCTGCTGCTCGACGGCCTCTACCACGGCTGGGTGGCAGTGACCCGTGGCGCAGACAGCGATACCGGCGAAGAGATCGAGAAATGTGTTGCCGTCCACATCCGTCACCCAGCAACCTTGGCCGCTGTGTGGCACAAGGGGATAGACCCGCCCCAGGGCTTTGCTGGTAACGGCTTCGTCCCGGGCGATATAGGCGGCGGCTTTGGGGCCAGGCAGAGGGGTTGCAATATGGATGCGGTTGGCTTGAGAAAGTGCGGATTGCGTCGTCATTGACACAGGTTCCTCCAGAGATGAAATAGGGCAAAAGGCAAAAGGAGAAGGCAAAGGGGGTCAGGTCATCGCCTTTTTGGGCACGGCATCCTGGGGAATGTCGCTGTGCGCGGGCGGATGGGCAGTGCGTTGTTGTAGCTGATAGGTGAAGTCGGCGGCCAGAGCATGGATCTTCATGCCCAGCAAACTGAGAGGATTGGTGCTGCGAAAGTCGGCAATGTCGGTGTAGGTGACGTCGGAACCGTCGACCACCAGCGCGCTGTGTCGCCCGAAAATTTCCAGGGTATCGTCCTGATAGATGGCCGCACCGGTGTCTACTTCCAGCGAGACGCCGACCAGAAAGGGATTGTAGGCCACCGCGTGGAGCAGGCGAGAGAGGCGATTCCAGCCGTCGCCCACCTCTGTTGAAACCGTGTCCAACACCAGCCGGTTGGTCAGCCCCAGCCCCGGTGCAAACTGGATGAGGTGGCGGTGCAGAAATGGGTGATGGCTCTCGTCGTCGCCCCGGGCGTCGTAGGCGATCATGTGCTCGCAGAGCAGGGCCGCACCTCGTCCGTAGCCCGCCGCCACTTTCCCCCTGGCGTTGGCACGGCGAATGGACTGGGCCAAGGGTGTGCCGCCCAGATAGGTTGCCAGGAGAACAGGATTTTCGCCGAGGATGAGAATACCCGTCGCGCTGGTGATGCGCTCCAGATGGGCAGGTTGCAAGGCTTCCTCCCGGCTGGTGATGCTGAGGATTTCTACCGAGTCGGTTTCCCATGCGGCAAAGAGCGTGCGACATCGCTCGGCCACTGCTGTCGATTCTCTATCGCCTGCCACAATGACGATGCGCGCGCCGTAAGCACCTGCTTCTTCCCAGAAATATTGCAGAAGCTGGCTTTCACTTTTTGTGTCGGCGCAGGCCGGGATGAAGAGGAGTGCGCCTCTGGTATAGCCGGATGGGACTGGTGCGGGCATGATGTTGCCTATGGGATGAGAACTGGCGGATATTGGGTTACTCGAATTGTAAATTGGCGATGAGAATGCGGAACATCTCTTCCAATGCTGGGAAATTTTCATGCTCGCCGGTGAGCGAAAGGATGAGCAATCGCTCGGCCTTGGTGTCGAAGGTGGCTACCTGCCAACCATCAATCTGTGTGCCGGTTGGTAGTCCATACAGGAGTTCGCCGTCGGAGGTGTAGCGTAACGAGGCCACATCCACCCCACCAGGACGCAGGTTGCTCTCGATCTGCCCGTCCTGAATCTCGAAACTCTCGATGCTGCCCAATTGGGTGCTCACCATCTTCACGTATGTGTCCAGTGTCAGCCCCTCGGACGGGGCGACGATGGCCGTGAAATTACTGACGAATTGATTGTCCTCGATACTTGGATCGTCGAAGAGGAATCCGAGTGCGACAAACAGGTCCAATGCGCCTGGGGTATTGAGAAGTTGCCCCAAAATTGTCTCAATTGCAGCACTTGACACGCCATCCTTGGCTTGATCAATCAATGATCCCAGGCTTTCAGCATTGGGTTGAGCCACCTCCCATTGGGATGGATAATAGATGACCAGACCCTTCGTCTCGTCGGTGAAGGCGACCCAGTCATCGGGCAGAGATGTGTCCAGCGCAGTTGTGGCTGTGGGTTCAGGCGTCGGCTCGGGGGTTGGCTCCAGAGTTGGCTCGACTGTCGGCTCTACGGTTGGTGTTGGGGTCGAAGTAGCGGTCGGTTCTGTTGTCGGCTCTGCTGTCGTCGTGGGCGGGGCAACGGTCTCGGTTGGCGGTAAGGGTGTTGCTGCCTGTTGGGAAACGACCGAAGCATCCGGGCTGCTGCACGCCGCGAACAGGAGCACGCAAAATGCAGCTAAAATCCCCTTGATTACTCGTGTACGCATCGGGTTTTCCTCTCATGGTGTGAGCGAAAAGTTGGATAAGCATTGTAGCAGAAGGTGAGCATTGGGCAGAAAAGCTGTGGCATACAAACGGTGTTTGACATTGATTCGTCATCGCCGCTATGATTGACAGCCACGTTATGTATCACTCTCTGTATCACCCCTTTTCTGCGGCTCTTTTGCAAACAGGAGGAATCATTTGTGAAAATCCTCGTTACCGGGGCCAGCGGCAAACTGGCTGCGTATATCATCCGAGACCTGGCTCGCGACTACGAACTAGTGCTCATGTCCCGGCGCAAACCCGCCGACGAATTCGCTCACCTGCCCTGGATCGAAGGCGATCTGGCGAACTTTGCAGACTGTCAGCGGGCCGTGGCTGGGGTGGACGCCATTCAGCACATCGGCGCGCAGCCCTGGCCTGTGGATCACCCGGCCATGCGGGCACGGGCCGAAGAGCAGGCCATCCCCTTCGACGCCACCTTCAAAACCAATATGCTGGGCACGTATTATCTGATGCAGGCCGCGGTGGAAGCGGGTGTGGGTACGGTTGTGATTGCGGGCAGCAACTGTGCGCTGGGCCACGGCTTCCGCATCAGCGACACCCCTTTCCCCATCGAAAAACTGCCCATCGACGAAACCCACCCCACCTGGCCGGAAGATTCCTACAGCTTCACCAAGCGGGCCGGGGAGGACATGCTCGCCTCTTTCAGCCGAGCCTACGGCATCCGTACCTATGTCACCCGCATCGCCGGCATCTGCCCTCTGGAGCGGCGGCAGGCCATGGCGGCCAACGTCAAACCCGTCCAGATCTGGAGTGATTGGCTCTACTGCTGGGTGAGCAGCGAAGACACTGCCTCGGCCCATCGGCTGCTGTTAGAAGCCGCGCCGGAACTGCCCGTCCACGATGTCTACTTCCTCAATGCCGACGACACCAGCACCCTGGAACCGTCGCTGGAACTGCTTGAACGCTTCAATCCTGGACTGCTGCCGCTGGTTACGCAACTGGACGGCCATCAATCCTTCCTCAACTGCGATAAACTCAAACAGGCCGTCGGCTGGCGGCACCACCAATCTTGGAGAGAACATCTATGAAAGCGCCAATTCGTATGGGTGTCATCGGCACTGGCAGCATCGCGGTGCGGGGTATTTTGCCCCACCTGACAATGGACGACGTGCAGGATCGGGTCAACGTGGTCGCCGTCTGCGACCCGGTTTTCGAGCGGGCACAGGCTGCCGCGGCCCGTTTTGGGGCCAAACACGCCTTTGCCACCGCTGAAGAACTGCTGGCCTCGGGCACGGTGGACGCAGTCTCCATCGCCTCGCCCATCGGTTTCCATTTTGAGCAGGGGATGCAATGTGTGGAGGCGGGAATACATGTCCACTTTAACAAGAGTATGACCACAACCGTTGACGAGGCAGATCGGCTGATTGCCGCGGCCAATGCAAAGGGCGTCAAACTCGTATCCTCCCCCGGCGAAATGCTGCGCCCCCGCCATCAGGCCATCAAAGCCATGATCGACGATGGCGCGCTGGGACGGCTGACCTGGGCGGTCACTGGCTCGGCTTTCGGTCAATACCACGAAAAAGAGAGTGTGCGCCACGGCGACGACCCGCTCACTAACATCAACCCGGCCTGGTATTTTCGGCGGCCAGGAGGCGGCCCCCTCTACGATATGACCGTCTATGGCCTCCACGCCATGACGGGTATCCTCGGCCCGGCCAAGCGAGTGACCGGTTTCTCCGGCGTGCGGGTCACGGAGCGGGAGTTCCGGGGTGAGAAGTTGCCCACGGACATGGACGACAATACCCTGATGGTACTGGACTTTGGCGACAACTTTTTTGCGTTTGTCTATGGCGTGGCCGCGGGTGGATTGCCCCAGATGGGTCGCCCACTGATCTTCGGCACGGGTGGCAGCATCAACGGCAACAAGCTCAACGGGGAAGTCTTCGACTATCCGGGGCGGGAACTGGACGAGGAATACGGCATGAACGGCAGCCTGCCCCACGTGGTCGGCCCCCATTTGCACCAGGAAGAATCCCATGTTTACGAGGATGTGATGCAGTTGGTGGACCTGCTGCGGGACGGCACGCCCACTCTGTCAACTGCGGAACACGCCCGTCACGTCATCGAGATTTTTGACGGGGCCTATCGCAGCGCAGAGAGTGGAAAAGCTGTGGAGTTGCGCACGACGTTCTGATATTTGAACATGATGTTCTGATACGTGTAAGAAGTGAAAACGTCTAACACGTGAAAAGGTGAAACGTGAGATCGGCCCACACGATCTCACGTTTCACCTTTTCACTATTCCAGCACAGTGAGTCAATCGGTGTACCTGGGCTTACCCACTTCCCAACTACCCATTACCCAATACCCAATACGCCCCCAACCACCCCGCAATATACGCTGCCTGCTTCTCCCGGATGTGATCATGAAAATGCACATGATCGCAGTACAGTTCCGGCCCCAAATTGCGGGTGAAATTGTGCAGATCGATGGACGGCACGCCCACCGTTGCCATCAACTCATCTGCGACGGCGTTGTAGGCCATGCAATCTGCTGAAAAGCGATGAAATGTCGTATCCGGGCGGTTGTTGTGCACTGTCTCGTCGCAAGGTGTCGTCCTCACCCAGATCATTGGCACACCGGCCTGCCGAGCCAAAGCAACGATTCCTTCCAAATTGAGCCGGTAGTCGTCGATTGCCACCTGCTTGTTGCCCGTGATCGGGTCGGTTTTAATATCGTGCAACCCGCAATTCACCAGCAGCAGATCGGTGGTCCAGTCGCCGCTCTCTGTCAGCCCCCGCAAAAAGGCCAGCACCACCGACGAATCGCCGCCATTGTCGCCCTGGGGGCTGGGCAGATCGAACTGGGCCTCGGTCTCTGCCGTTTTGCGGGCATAGGCAAGGCGTCCGGCCAGATATTGCTCCAGATACGGTCCGTATTGAATCGAAATGCTGTCACCGATCACATACAGCAATGGTCTTTTCATGTCCCCTCCTTGTCGGGTTGGCCCATCAATCCGATTTTTCCATCAAATAGTGCCAGACAGTGTTCAATTCCCGCCCGCCCAGCAGCCGATGTAAAACCACATAGGCCAGACTGCCAGCGCCAATGCTCAACACCAAATAGGGGACTGTGTCCAACCCCAGGCGGGCCACCCCCGCGATCAGCGCAACCATTCCAGCGCAGGCCAATAACCCGCGCAACAGGGCCACGGCCAAGCCTTTTTCTTCCCCCGGCGCAAAGTCCAGTTGCCGGTTGAGAAGATAGAGCGCAACGGCCAGGGCAGCCGAAGCCAGGGTGGTGGCCCAGGCCAACCCAGCGATGCCAAAGGGCTTCACCAGCAGAACGCTCAACCCCACATGGACAACCGCCCAGCCCAGATTGGCCCACATAACAATGCGGGTATTGTGCCGGGCGTAGAACCCCATCGACAGCACATCTTGGCTGGTGTCTGTGAACAGTCGCAGGGCAAAAATTGCCATCAGCCCATAAACAAGCGCCGTGGAGCGCGCATCAAACGCGCCGCGCTGAAAGAGAAAGACCACCGCCGGTGTTCCCAATGCCAGCAGCCCCACCGCACTTGGGATGACCAGCAGCCAGGCTGCGCGCAGACCGGCAAAGAGAGTGGACTGCATGGCCTGCACACGTCCCGCGTTGTACTCCTCGGCCAGGGTCGGGAACATCACAGCGGTGATGGCTCCGGTGAAGAGCGACTTGGGCATTGCCACCATCACCAACAGCGCGTAGAAGAAAGCGGTGATGCTGCCCGCGGGTAAGGGGGATGCCAGCCGCAGGAAGACCAAGTCCACCGCCTGCACCACCCCCAACGTCACCATGCGCGGCCAGATCAGGCGCGCCATCTCCCGGCTGCCGGAGAGACGGAGGGCAAGGGTCGGGCGCAGACGAATGCCCTTGTGCCACAGCGCAGGGAGTTGTGTGGCCGCCAGCAGCAGGCTGCCGATCACACTGCCCCAGGCCACCCCATGAATGCCCCAACGGGGAGCCAACACAGACAGCCCGAAAATCTGCCCCAGATCGATCAGACTCAGCGCCAGGGCCGGGGCCAGAAAGTGCTGATGCGCGTTGAGCAGACTGGAAAAGACGCTGCTCACCCCCACAATCACCGACGAAAGCAGGGCAATGCGCATCAGTTCCGCTGTGAGCATCTGCTGGGCTGGGCCAAAGTCTGGCACAAGCAACACCCGGCAAATCCAGGGTGCGGCCAGCGCTGCCAGGCCACAAATCCCGCCCACCACCAGCACTGTCAGCGTGAAGACTGTGTTGCCCAGCCCATCGGCCTCGG